>JBEBJC010000695.1:0-4779 GCA_040080105.1 Myxococcota bacterium | reverse complement strand
GGCGGGGAAGGACCGGCACGATCGACGCCGCGATCGCGACCAGCCCGGCGGCGGCGGTGGCCGTCGCCTCCGCCCGGCCCCACCGCGCGATCCGCCGCGCCGCCACCCCCGCGGCCACCGCGACCAGCAAGGGAGCGCCCATCAACACGAGCACGCCCGACTGGCCCTCGCCCCACAGCAGGCCGACGCCGGGCGCGACCCACGCGAGCAGCAGCGCGAGCGCGGTGAGTCCGGCGGCGGGCCCAGAACCGTGGTCACCCCACACCCGGCGCGCCGCGACCGCGATCGCCGCCGCCGCCACCCCGTCGCCCGCGACCACCCACGCGATCGAGCTCACGCCCGGCGGGTGTGGGCCGAACGCGAGCCCGGCGAGCTCGGCCGCTGCGACGGCGAGCCCGGCCGCGAGACCGGACGGGATCGTCTGGCCCGGGTGCGGGCCGTTCTCCTCGGGTTCCATCAGTACCGAACCGAGACCCGCGCGCCGGTGGTCAGCTCGGCCACCCGCTGCTCGTCGGCGATCCGGAGGTTCGGCAGCGCCCCGAGCGTCTCGATCACTCCGGCGCGGCGTGCGGCCCCGATGTCGAGCTCGAAGAACACCTTCTTCTGCACCAACCCGTCGATCAACTCGGCGATCCCGGGCGTGCGCAGCAGCTGGTACATCCGGTCGGTGCCGAGCAGGCGGGCGCCGGCGTCGGTGAACACGATCACCACCGGCAGGCCGTAGCCGGCGTTCTGCATCGCGTACCGGGCGGCGCGCTCGAACGCGTCGGGGGCGTCGCGGTACACCCAGACCACGCAGTACGGTCCGGACGGATCCGACTCGGGTGTGCTCTGCTCGGGCATCGAGCCTCCGTGACCCGCGTTACCGAACGGCGTGTGCGGGGAGGGAACATGCACGGTATCCGAGTCGACGCCGACGCGCTGGTGTGGGGGCCGGTCGAGCCGGTGGTCGCTGGCCCCGGAGAGGTGACGATCGCGGTCGCCGCCGCGGGGGTCAACCGCGCCGATCTGGCGCAGCGAGCCGGGCAATACCCGCCGCCGCCCGGGGCGTCACCGATCCTCGGGCTCGAGTGCAGCGGCACGGTCGACTCGGTCGGCCCCGGGGTCGACCCGGGGTGGCTCGGTCGCCCGGTGTGCGCGCTGCTCGCGGGCGGGGGATACGCCGAGCGGGTCGCGTGCCCGGTCGGCCAGCTGTTGCCGGTGCCGGACGGCGTGTCGCTGGTCGACGCGGCCGCGCTGCCCGAGGCCCTGTGCACCGCGTGGATGGCGCTGTCGGTGGTGGGGAGGCTCGGCCCGGGTGAGCGGGTGGTGTGGCACGCGGGGGCGAGCGGCGTGGGCACGATCGCGGTCCAGTTGTGCAAGGCGTGGGGCAACCCGGTGTTCGTGACCGCGGGGACCCCGGACAAGGTCGCCCGGTGTGTCGCGCTCGGCGCCGACGGGGGCGCGGCGCGGTCGGACGGGCCGTGGGAGCCGGCGGTGCGCGCGTGGGCCCCAGGCGGCGTCGACCTTATCGTCGATCCGGTCGCGCGGGGGTACCTGGCCGCCGATCAGCGCTCGCTCGCCGTCGACGGGCGGATCGTGGTGCTCGCGGTGCTCGGCGGGGCGGAGGACACGCTCGACCTCGGGCGGCTGTTGGTCAAGCGGCAGACGATCGCCGGCACCACCCTCCGCAGCCGGTCCCTCGTCGACAAGGCGCGGATCGTGGCGGCGGTGCGCGACGTGTGTGTCCCGCTCGTCGCGTGCGGGCGGATCCGGCCGGTGATCGACGCGGTGTTCCCGCTCGCGGACGCGGAGCTCGCGCACCGGCGCCTCGCGTCGAACGAGACGGTCGGAAAGCTGATCCTGGCGCTCTGAGCAGCAGCGCCCCCCGGTCGATCGACCGGGGGGCGCAGGGGTTCAGCGGGGCTCGTACCCGAACGGCTCGGCGGTGAACGTGCCGGCGCCGGCGGTGGCCCCGCGCAGCGCCTCGGAGAACCCGAACAGCCGCGCGAGGCCGACGACCGCCTCCACCCGGGCGAGGGAGCCGTGCACACCTGCGTCGAGGAGTCGGCCACCGCGGCCGAGCACCAACGACGTGAGCGCGCCCGGACCCACGTCCGTCGCCTCGACCACGACCCGCGCGACCGGCTCGAGCGTGACGGTGCCCGCGCGGGCCACCGCCTGACGCAGCGCGCCGGCGGCGGCGAGCGCGAACGCCCGGTCGCTCGAGTCCTTCACGTGGGTCGCCCCGTCCGTCACCACCACCTCCACCCCGATCAACGGCCAGTTGGTCCCGGCGCCGCGGGCGACTTCCTCGCGCAGCGCCCGCTCCACCGCGGTCCGGTAGCTGCTCGGCACCACGCCGCCCGTCACCTCCCACCGGAACACGAACGTGTCGGCAGGGGCGACGGTCCCGACCAGCCTCGCGTACATCCCGGGGCCCCCGGTCTGCTTGCTCAGCGTGTGGTCGAACGCGGCGGGGCCGGCGAGCGCGCCGCGGAACGACACCCGGGGAGCCCCGAGCGCGACCTTGACGCCGTACCGGTCCTGCAGCAGCTCCGCGACCACGTCGAGGTGCAGCTCGCCCATGCCGTGCAGCCGGGTCTCCCCGGACTCCGCGTCATGGACGACCCGCAGCGTCGGGTCGTCGCGGACGAGCCGCCCCAAGCCCTTCGACAGCGCGTTCCGGTCGCCCTGGACCAGGGTGACCGCGCGCTCGACGACCGGCTCGGGGGCGGTGAGCCGCCCCACCACCACCGGCGCCTCGGGATCACACAACGTGGTCCCGGACGCGGTGTCCAGCCCGAACACCGCTACGACCTCGCCTGCGTCGGCGTGCTCGAGGGGCTCGATCTGGCCACCGTGGAGCCGGCCGAGCCGCCCGACGCGATGGTTGCGCCGGGTGGCCCCGTCGACCACGGTGGTACCAGCCTCGAGCCGTCCTCGGAACACGCGGACCCAGGTCCACGTGCCGTGCTCGCTGTCCTCGGTCTTGAAGACCCAGGCACACAGCGGGCCGTCGGTGGTGAGCGTCGTCTCGGCGCCCGCCGCGTCCACCGCGCGCACCGGCCGCTCGGACGGATCCGGGAGCCACGAGGTCACGGCGTCGAGGAGCGGCTGCACGCCGATCCCCTTCACCGCCGACCCCACGAGCACCGGGACCATCCGCCGCGACAGGGTCGCGCGCCGGATCGCGGCCGACAGCGACTCGGGCGTGGCCTCCCCGGTCGACAGCACCGCTTCGAGCAGCTCGCCGTCGACCAGGGACACCGCGTCCACCAGGCGCTCCCGCCGCGACTCGACCTCGGCCGAGTGCGCGTCGGGGACCGGGCCGCGCGTCGCGGTGCGCCCGTCGTCGGTGAACGTCCACCCGACGCGGTGGACGAGGTCCACCAGACCGACCAGGGCGCCGTCGCGGTGGAGCGGCCACTGCACCGCGACGGCGGGAGCGCCGAGGCGGGTGCGGAGGCTGTCGACCGCGCGGTCCGGGTCGGCCGCAGGGTGATCGCACTTGTTGACGAACGCGAGCCGAGGCAGCGCGTACCGATCCATCTGCCGGGCCACGGTCCGGGTCTGCGCCTGGACGCCGTGGACGCCGCACACCACCAGCACCGCGCCGTCGAGCACCGACAGGGCGCGCTCCACCTCCACGGTGAAGTCGATGTGCCCTGGGGTGTCGATCAGCGCGACCTGGTGGTCGCCCCACGTGAACGTGGTGGCGGCGGCGGTCACGGTGATGCCGTGCCGCTGCTCCACCGCGAGGTGGTCGAGCTGGGTGGGGCGGTCGCCCCGGATCTCGCCCGCGCGGTGGATCCGTCCGGTGACGAACAGGATGCGCTCGGCGAGCGAGGTCTTGCCCGCGTCGACGTGGGCGGCGATACCGAAGCTGCGGAAGTTGCGGGTCATGGCGCCTCCAGCCGCGCGCGCGTGACGGCGCCGCGGCGGAACGGGATCGCGCCGCGCCCGGCGCTCGGAGACGGTCCGAACGCCCGCGCGACGCAGCTCTGCGCCGGCCAGGGGGAACGACAGCGACCCAGAGGTCGCTACCGGACGATGCGCCCCCGACCGGAGACGCACCACGCCTGAAGGAACGGCAATCCGCCCTCCTGGCTGCGCAACGGTGTGGGGTAGGTTCGCATCGCAGATCGGTAATCGCGGGCGGTCGGTTCGGCAACGCGGTCGGTGGATACACTCGGCCGACGGGGAGGTGGCATGCCGAAGGTCGATCTGCAGGGGGTGCCGGTGAAGGTGGGGGCAGGGTACCCGGAGCCGTTCGCTGCGGCGTGTGCCGGCCGAACCCGGCAGCGCGTGGGAGACGCGGGCGGGCTGCAGGACTTCGGGGTGAACCTGATGAGCTTGCCGCCCGGACGGTGGTCGAGCCAGCGACACTGGCACAGCCACGAGGACGAGTTCGTGTACGTGCTCGAGGGACAGCTCACGCTGGTCGAGGACGGCGGCGAGACCGTGCTCGGCCCAGGGGACTGCGCCGCGTTCCCGAAGGGCTCGGGCGACGGTCACCACCTGCAGAACCGCGGCGAGATCCCGGCCGTGTACCTCGAGATCGGATCGCGCCACCCGGATGACCGAACCACCTGCTCGGACATCGACCTGCGCAGCGACAACCGCGACGGGCGGTTCGTGCGTCGCGACGGCACCCCATACCCCTGAGCCTGCCCCGGAAGCCGACGGCCGGCTCGGGGTGGCTGCCGATCCGCCCGCCGGGCGGGATCCCCGAGGTCGCCCCTTGGATTTCCTCGACGCCTCCCTTTGCCCGCAGTACAGTGGCGCTCGGTCAATCTC
>JBEBJC010000694.1:0-4787 GCA_040080105.1 Myxococcota bacterium | reverse complement strand
GAGGGGGAGGAGCGCTGGGGGGCGTGGGTGGCAGCCCTTCCGGCGTTCGGCACGCGGCCCAAACCAGGAGCGGGATCAATGGTCCACCTGGTCGAGCTGCGCGTCGTGGGCGTCTTCGATCGCCTGGGATAGGGCCCGCGCCGCGGCGTCCCACCGCGGCCACGGGTCGTCGGCTACTACCCCGCCCCCGTCGGCGTCCCAGGTGGTCGGATCGGCTTCGACGAAGATGTCGATGATCTGGTTCGCGGTCAGGCCGTCGCCGGCGGCCCCGGCGCCGTAGGCGTGGAGGTTCCACAAGTAGTGGAACCAGTCGTAGCTCGTGGACCGATCCGTCAGGGTGCCGGTACACCCGAGGGCGTTGGTGCCCGTGACCAGGTCGGACAGCCAGTGCCGGCCGTCGGTCAGGCTGCCCGCCGGCTCCGGATCGCCCGCGCAGTCGACCTTGGTTCCGGCGGCTACGTCCGTTGCCCCGTTCAAGTTGAAGTCCGCGTCCCCCGTCCGGTAGTCGCAGTCCCCCTCATCCTTCTCGTTCCAGGTGATCAGCGCATACCAGGTCGCGCTGCCTTCGCTGATCGCGTTCGTCTGGTGACGCTTCACCAACATCCCAATGCCGCCATCGCAGTTCTCTGGCCCGCCCGCCAAGGCTACCTCCGGGATACCGATGGCGCGCTTGTAGATCACGGAGTGACCGATCTCGTGTGCGATGATGTATTTGCCCGCTTGGGTCGCGCTCAGGTGGATCTGGCTCGCGCTCGCGCTGCAACAGCCGTCATGGTCCATTCGAAACGACTCGTTGCTGTTCCCGCCATCGTGCTCCCACAGTGCGTAGGCGAGGATCGCGAGCTGCGCGTACGACTCGTCGGCGTAAGAGATCACCTCGTTCACTGTCGTGTCTGCGGCGAAGTTGTACGTCCCGAACACTACGGCGCCAGGAACCTCGTGCAGGAAGTCGTTGGTGCCGACCACCCCCTCCGGGTACACGATCAACCTGTGGTCGTTGCCAGTCAACGACAGGGTGCCGGTGCACCCCTTGGTCGCGTTCGACGTGCCGAGATTCCCCGACGCAACCGTCACGAACGTGCCGGCGACGAGCTTGGTCACGTCGTACCGAAACCAGCGCGCTGCCTTGTGCACCGCGTTGTCGGTCCAGTAGTCGCCGCCAGCCGCATTCACGTAGTTCACGTTCACGTCCACGCAGAACGTCACGTTCCACGCCCACGCGGGCGACGCGACCCACAACATCCCCCACACCGTCCACCAGCGGAAGATCGTTTGCATCGCCATCATTCCGTGGTCCGAGTGGTGCGCCCCGAGGCGGGCTGAACCCAAGCACCTGCGGGCAACCCTGTGAGTGTGGCTTGCACCGCGGGCGACACCACGCCGTTCGGCGCGACGCGCTCGGCGGTGGCCTGGTCCCACACCACCTCCCCGCCCGCGAGACCTGCCGGCCACGCCAAGAACGACGGCGGCGCATACAGCGTGAGGGTGCCGAGCGGACCCGTGCCGACCAGCCGGACCCGCATCCCCGTCAGGTAGTCTCCCGCCGCTGCGTCCAGCCAGGCCTCCGCAGGCGCAGCGATCGACAGGACCAGCAGCCCGGCCGAATCGGGCTTCACCGGTCCCTGGACCCACCCGGCCGACGCCCCACCGAACGACGCCTCCACGCTCACAACGAACACGTACGAAGGGTCCACGGTGGCGTGAGGCGCAAACCTCCCGTCGGCGCCGAGCACCCACCGCGGGTCGGCCGCTACGACCTCTGCCGACTCCCGCTCGTCCTCACAGCCCGAGACGTGCTCCTCCTGGGCCATCGCCCCCCCCCCGCGATCCACAGCCAAAAGGACATCGGACCTCCGCTCCGCACGATACCCGACGCTCGCCGCGAGATCAAAAGAGTGCGGCTTTGACGCGGCCCTGTTCGGCACCATGTTGTTCGACAACACCCTGCACCATCCGCACCCGACCGATCGGAGCGCCGTCTCCCCGCGCGACACGTGGATCCTCGGTCGACCCGCCGCGCCCGGTCGTCGTACCGGTACGCACCCGGAGTCGAGCTCGCCCTCGCCACCGACGACGTTCCCACCGCGTGGGCCCGCGCCATCGCCGCCAGGGCGACCGCAGGCGCGCCACCCACGGTCCAGCCGCAGAGTGAGTCGCGGGTCATCCCCTCGGCGTGCAAAGCATCCACCCCGCTCCCCCCAGCGTCACCGCGGATCGCGGACCGACACCCCCGGGAGGTCGCCGCGCACGCACTTCGAGCGATCGATCTCCGGCGGGCCTTCGAACGGGGGCTGGTTCGGTCCGAACGTGACGCGCAGATCCGCGGTCTCCTCCGTCGTGCCGGTGCACGTGAACCCGATCCGCTCCGGGTCGCAGTCGAGGGACACCGGGTCGCACTGGAGCCGCTGGTCGTGCCACCGCACCCCGGCCGCGTCGAGCACCAACCCCGTGGCGGCCCACTCGGCGGCAGCGGCCGCCATCTGGTCCTCCGACCCCGTCGACCGCTGCAACACGATGGGGAGCAGGTTCGCCGCGTAGCGTGGGCCGTCCGGCCGGTGGTCCTGCAGCCAGGTCCACAGCCCGGAGGCGGCCTCTGCAGGGGCCGACCGCACCACCCCCTCCACCTCCACCGGCTCCTCGAACATCTGCTCGTCGGCGGCCTCCCGCAGCGTCGCAGTGGCCAGCTGGTCGGTCCGGATCCACCCCTCGTCCACCAGGATCGCGTCGAGCGCCGCCCACGAAGGCGAACCCAGGTCGGAGTTCCGCTCTCGCACGAACGAGAACGGGCGGAGCACGCGGTACCCGGCGGCGGCGTCGCGCGTCTCGTCCACGAACACCGCGCCTGTGCCCCACCACCCGCGGACCCTCACGCAGCGCTCCCGCAGCTCGGCGATCCGCCGCGGCTCTCTCAGACTCTGCACCCGGACCGGGGTGACCGTGCACGCGGTCGACGGCTCGGGCAGCGTCCAGCCGCTCGGCGGACCCCTCACGAGCCTCGTTCGATCGAACGTGGGCTCGACGTGCGGTGCGGCGACGTTCGGCGCGGGAACCGACGCGGGAACCGACGCGGGGACGGGCGCGGGCACACAGGACCAGAGCGACACCGACAGGGTCAGCATGTTCTCGAACTCCTGGTCCCCTGAGGGATTCCCCGCACGGTCGCCGAAGCGCGCGCGGTTCGGCACCCTCACCCAAGGGCCGCGCTCGGCGAGCGGGTCACCGCTGCGCTGCACAAGGCATCACGGGTCGTGGATGGGACGGGGTTCCCCGTACTTCGCGTCGGGCAGCGAGAGCCCCGAGCAGCGTCCCTTCCCCGTACACGGTGACGGCAGACAACGGACTTTTTTGAGCATACCCCCGACGCGAATCGAACGCGTGACCCTCTGATTAGGAATCAGATGCTCTATCCACTGAGCTACGGGGGCCTGGGCCGAGCCTAACGTGGGGCGCGCGGGTCGTCGCCCCCCACCGTGGGGGCGAACGTCGGGCGCCGCGCGTGGTGGGTCGCCTGCTCGTACGCGTGCGCCAACGCCAACAACCGGGCCTCGTCGAACGCGGTCCCGAGGAACGTCAGCCCGACCGGCAGGCCTTGCACCTGCCCCATCGGGACCGTGACCGCCGGGTACCCGCTCACCGCGGTGATCGTCGAGGTGCCGCCGGTGTAGGCGTCGCCGTTCACCCAGTCGATCGACCACGCGGGGCCCGCCGTCGGGGCGACGATCGCGGCGGCCCCAGCGGCGGCGAGGGCCGCGTCGATCCGGTCCGGGCCGACCCGCGCCAGCCGCGCGACCGCGGCCGCGTACACCTCCGGGTCCCCTTCGTGCGCGGCGGCCTGCTCGAACAGCTCCTGCCCGAACCACCGCAGCTCGCGGTCGGCGTGCTCGCGATCGAACGCGATCAGGCCGTCGAGCGTGTGGATCGGCGCGCTCGCCAGGTACCGCTCGAGATCGGGCCGGAACTCGTGCAGCAGCACCTCCATCTCGTCGTCGCCGATGCCCTCGTCGGTCAGCGGGACGTCGACGAGCACCGCGCCCTGCGCCTCGAGCTCGGCCAGCGCCTCGCCGAACCGCGCGACCACCTCGGGGTGGAACGACCCGAGGTCGCGCGCCACGCCGATCGTCACCCCGCGCAGCGCGTCGGCCCGCAGGCCGGCCACGAACGACGGGGTCCACCCGGCCGGGCGCCGCGCGGTGGCCGGGTCACCCGGGTCGGGGGCGGCCAGCACCTCGAGCAGCGCCGCCGCGTCGGCGACCGTCCACGCCATCGGCCCGGCGGTGTCCTGGCTGTGGCTGATCGGCACGATCCCGTCCCGGCTCACCACCCCCAAGGTGGGCTTGACCCCGACCACGCCGACCACCGACGCCGGGCACAAGATCGAGCCGTCGGTCTCGGTCGCGACCGCGAGCGGCACGTACCCGGCGGCCACCGCGATCGCCGACCCGGAGCTCGACCCACACGGGCTTCGATCGAGGGCGTGCGGGTTGCGCGCCTGACCGCCGACCCCCGACCAGCCGGAGCTCGACCGGGTCGAGCGGAAGTTCGCCCACTCGGACAGGTTCGTCTTGCCGAGCACCACCGCGCCGGCCTCGCGCAGCCGGGCCACCAGGAACGCGTCGTCGGCCGGCAGGTGGCCAGCGAGCGCGAGCGAGCCGGCAGTGGTCGGCATCCCGGCCACGTCCACGTTGTCCTTCACCAGGATCGGGATCCCCGCGAGTGGCCCCGCCCCAGCCGACACGGCCCCGGGATCGACGGTGATCACCGCGCGCAGGGTGGGCTCGAGCCTGTCT
>JBEBJC010000693.1:0-4788 GCA_040080105.1 Myxococcota bacterium | reverse complement strand
ACGCCGCCCGGTCGGAGGTGGCGAGCAGCAGCGCCGCCTCGCACAACATCCGCACCGTGCCGCGGTTGCCCGGGTCCCCTTCCCCAGCGAACGTGCCGAGCACCTTGCGCCCGTCGGCGGCCTCCCCGACGAGCCGGGTGCGGTAGAACCCGCCGTTCATCGCAGCCTCCGACGGGCCCTCGCCCGGAGCCGGCAGCAGCGGGCGCGCCAGCCACCGCCCTACGCCGGTGGACAACATCCCCGCCGCGAGCCCGGTGCCGCCGAGCACCGCCCACGCGCCGAGCCGGCCGCGCATCTCCAGCGCCTCGTCGTACGCGAACGGCACCAGCGCCGGCCGCGCGTACCCCTCGTCCCAGTCGTGCGCGAGCGCGGCGGAGCGACGCACCACCCGGGTGTTCGTGGGCGCCATGAAGAACGGCGCGAGCCACCGCTGCAGGTCCGCGCTCCACTCCACCGCGCGCCGGTCGGGGTTGCGGGCCCGCTCGGCCGCGGTCCGGTGCAGATCGGGGCACAGCAGCACCGGGTCGGCGATCTCGGCCAGCCCGGCCTCGGTCTGCGCGAACACCGTGGCGATCGTGCCGCCGTTGAACCCGCCCCGCGCGCTGAATGCTCCCAGGACACGCACGGTGGGCTGGCCCCAGCTGCTGCGGATCCACTCGACGACCATCAGCGCCCCGAGGTCGGACGGCACCGAGTCGTAGCCGCAGAACGGCACGATCCGGGTGCCGTCGGCGGCCGCGCGCGCGTGGTGCCGGTCGATCACCCGCCGCACCCACGCGGTCTCGCCGGTGATGTCCACGTAGTCGGTGTGGTGGGCCACACACGCGTCGACCAGGGGGTCGCCGTACTGCGCGAACGGCCCGGCGGTGGTGAGGACCACCCGCGCCTGGGCGGCGAGCGCGTCGATCGCGGGCCGGTCCAGCGCGTCGGCCACCACCACCGGCCGCCCGCCGGCCACCGCGGCGAGCTTGTCGGCGGACCGACCGGCGACCGCCCACCGCAGCCCGGGGGGCGCGTGGGCGGCGAAGTACGCCACGGTCTGACGTCCGGTGAACCCCGTGGCGCCGTACAGCACCACGTCGAACGGGCGCTCGGTCATCGAGCGTCGACGGCGGGGTAGGTCTGCAAGTACCCCTGTAGCCGCGCCATCAGCTCGTCGCGGGTCGGCGCGGTGCCGGGGAACTCGTACAGGTTGGTCAGCTCGGACGGATCCGCCTCGAGGTCGAACATCTCCACCACCCGCTCCTCGACCGGATCGTAGCCGATCTTGTGCGTGTCGGTGCGGAGGAACCAGTACCCGAGGTCCCCTCCGACCACCTCCGACTTGCCGGTGTGGGCGTCGGGGTGCTCGGCGCCCCGCTCCACCGTGGGGACGAGCGAGCGGCCGGGCTCGGTCGAGCTGCGGCCGAGGCCCGCGAGCGCCAAGATCGAGGTGGACACGTCGAGCGTGTCGACCAGCGCGTCGGACTGCCACCCGGTGATCCCGCCCGGGGGGCGGATCATCAGCGGGACGTGCATCGCGCCCTCGTAGAACACGACCTTGCCGGTGAGCCGGTGGTCGCCCAACATCTCGCCATGGTCGGAGTGGTAGATCACCCAGGTGTCGTCGAGCAGGCCGCGCGCCTCGAGCACCGCGAGCACCTGCCCGACCGCGTCGTCGACCAGGTTCACCGTCGCGTAGTACGACAGCTGCAGCTTGCGAACCGTCTCTGCGTCCCACGCCTCGTACTTGATCGTGGTGAGCTGGTCGACGAGCGGCGAGGGGTGCACCGGGTCGACCAGGATCGCCTCCGGGAACGGCGCGGTCGCGAGGTCGAACTTCGCGCGGAACTCGGAGGTGGCGTTGAACGGCTTGTGCGGGCCCGGGAAGTTCACCTGGAGGTAGAACGGGGCGTCACCGTCCCACTGGTCGAGCCACTCGATCGTGCGCCGGGCGCAGTACTGGTCGAGGTGGTCGAACGTGGCCAGCGCCCACGGCTCGGCGTCGGGCGGGGGGGAGAACCAGTCGTACGCGTCGTGGTACTCGATGTACCGCTGGTACTTGTCGCGCTCGCCGGCCGGGGTCGTGGCGGTGAGCCAGTCGCTGTACTGGCTCTTGCGCCAGGTCTGCTCGTCTTGGCCGAGCAGCTCGATCGAGTCCGAGAACCCGAGCGTGTTCAGTACCGACTTGTAGTTGTCGGCGTGCTTCTCGCCGTCGTACAGGTGGACCTTGCCGATCACCATCGTGTGGTAGCCGGCCTCGTCCCGCATCCGGCGCACGTGCGACGGCATCTCGGGGTCGACCTCGGTGAGGTTGTGCACGAGCCCGGTCTGGTGCGGGTACAGCCCCGACATCATCGCGCCGCGGGCGGGGCGGCACAGCGGCGCGTTGGTGTAGTTGCGCCGGAACAGCACCGACTCGGCCGCGAACCCGTCGAGGTTCGGGGTGAGCGCCGCCGGGTTCCCTGCCGCGCCGAGCACGTCGCCCCGGTGCTGGTCGGAGAACAGGTACACGATGTTCGGCCGGCCCCGCGCGGGGACGGGAGGCGGGTCGGCGGGCGCGGGACCGCAGCTCGTCATCGCTGCGGCGCCCGCAGAACGGAGGAACGTTCGTCGGGTGAACATGTACCGATTTTACACCCTTCGGAGGCGACCGTCGTCACCTGCCGAGGGGACGCGAGCGGTCAGAGTGCGGTACAACCGCACCCGGAGGCGATGCGGTGATCCCACCCGGCGCCGGCACGGTGATCGACGGTCGGTACCGGCTGCTCGGCAGGATCGGCCGGGGCGCGACCAGCGAGATCTGGCGGGCCGACGACCAGGACGGCGGCCGGACCGTCGCGGTCAAGTTGCTCCACCCCTCCCTGGCGCACGATCCCGAGCTCCTCGCGCGGTTCCGGCAGGAGCTCGAGTCGACCCGCCGGATCGTGCACCCGAACGTGGTGCGGGTGCTGGGCGGCGGCCGATCGGTCGGCGGGACCGCGTACCTGGTGATGGACGAGGTGCTCGGGCGGCAGCTGTCACAGGTCGCGGCGACCGAGGCCCCGCTCGACCCCCACCGGGTCGCGAACATCGGGCGGCAGGTCGCCGCCGGGCTCGGCGCCGCACACGCCCAGGGGGTGGTGCACCGCGACCTGAAGCCCGAGAACGTGTTGATCCACCGCACCGACGCCGGCGACGGGGTGGTGCTGTTCGACTTCGGGTTCGCCGGCGGCGAGTTCGGGGCGTCGATCACCGGCCACGACGTGCGGATCGGCACCGCCGGGTACATGGCGCCCGAGTACACCGCGCGCGGCGCGTTCGACGAGCGATCCGACCTGTACGCGCTCGGGGTGGTGCTGTACGAGCTCGCCGCGGGTGAGATGCCGTTCCTCGGCCCGCCGTCGAAGGTATTCCGCGCGCAGGCCACCCGGCCGGCTCCACCGCTGGCCGAGCGGTGCTCCGCGCCGGGCTGGCTGTGTGGGGCGGTCGACCACCTGCTGCAGCGAAGCCCGGAGGAGCGCACCCCCACCGCGGAGCGCGCGATCGCCGAGCTCACCCCGCCGTAGGTCGCACCTCCTCGTCGAGCCAGTCGAACAGCCGGGCCTCGGCGAGCAGCGTCGCGCCGCCCTGGCAGTGGGTCTGCGCCGCGGTGTCCGGGTCGAAGGTGACGAGCCACTTCGGGCCGCCGACCGCGTCGTGGAGCCGCTGGGATTCGCCGGGGGTCGCGTCTTCGGCGGTGCCGTCGAGGATCAGCGTCTTGCACCGGATCGCGCCGGGATCGTCGATCACGTAGTCCCGGATCGCGTCCACGAACGCGTGAGGGGAGGCCACCCCGTGTTTCCACGTGACGTCGTCGAAGTACCAGCGCGCGTCGGGCATCGCGAGCGACGCGGCGTCGATCGCGCGGTCGAACGCCGCCGGTCCCTGCGCGTGCAGCGCCAGCAGCCCCGGGATGTCCTCGAAGTGCGCGAGCATCCGCCCGCCCCAGTCCACGACCCCGGGGTCGGCCACCAACGCGTACAGGCGCGGCTCGTGGGCCGCGGCCCGCGGGGCGAGGTACCCCCCCATCGACAGCCCCATCAACACCGCCCGGTCGGGCTGGAGCCGCGGCAACGTCTGGGCGAAGTCGAGCACCGGTGCGACGACGTTCTCCCAGTCCGGGCGGAACACGAGGCCGCCGAGGCGCAGCGAAGCCCCCTGCCCGGGCCCGTGAAACGTCAGCACGTGGTAGCCGCGGCGCAGCGCGCCCTCCCACACCCACGGCACGTCTTCGGGCCAGGCGTGCAGCCCCTGGCACACCACCAGGAACGGCGCGCGGTCCACCCCCGGCGCGTAGTACACCCGCCCGAACAACGACGACCCGGCGTACGGGATCGCGACCTCGGCCGAGTCGACCCCGCGCAGCGACAGCGCCCGGTCGTGCAGGGCGAGCCCGGCGCGGGTCACCTCGCCGATCCGCGGGTCCGCCCGGTCGGCGTACCGCATCAGCCCGGCGCGGTAGTACGACCCCGCCCGCTGGAAGTGCGAGGCGGCCGACAGGGGGTGCCCCGCGGCCGCGGCGGCGTCGCCGAACCGCTCCAGCCGGGCGGCGGTGGCGCACCACGCCTCGAACCACGAGCGCTCGTCGCCGGGGTCGATCCGGGTCGCGGTGTCGAGCACCTCCCCCACGTCGGTCGCGCCGTAGGCGGCGTTGCCGAGCCAGAACAGCAGCTGGGTGTCCATCACCGGCTGCCCGATGAACCGGTACCGGTACCAGACCTTCGCCGGCGCCCCTTGCCCGAGCAGGTCGTCGGCCTGGAACCGCGCCGCCTCCGAGCACCATCCCTC
>JBEBJC010000692.1:0-4792 GCA_040080105.1 Myxococcota bacterium | reverse complement strand
CTGCTTGATCGTGTTGGACGGGTTCGAGGGCGTGTCCGGCGGGGCCGACGCGGTCGAGCGCTGGGTCCACGCCACCACCGCCACGTTCCTGGTCACGAGCCGGGTGCGGGTGGCGAGCCGCGCCGAGCAGGTGGTCGCGCTGGGCCCGCTCACCTCCCCCGACGCGGCGAGGTTGTTCGTCGCGCGCGCCCGCGCCGCCGGGGGCCAGGTCGACGACGACGACCCGGCGATCCCCGAGCTGGTGGAGCTCCTCGACGCCCACCCGCTCGCGCTCGAGCTCGCCGCCGCCCGCACCGGGGTGCTGAGCCCGAAGGGCCTGGTGTCCCGGATGACCGATCGGGTCCGGTTGCTGGTGGCTCCGCGGGGCTCCCACACCGCGCACCGGTGGGCCACGCTGCGGGCGGTGCTCGACTGGAGCTGGTCCGCCCTGGCCGACGACGAGCGGGCCGCGCTGCTCGAGCTGTCGGTGTTCGCGGGCGGGTTCGAGCTGCCGGCCGCCGAGCAGGTGCTCGCGCCGGCGGGCGGGTGGGCGATCGACCTGGTGCAGGCGCTGGTGCACGCCTCGCTGGTGCGCACGCTCGGCGACGGGCGATTCGAGTTGTTGCACAGCGTGCGCGAGTTCGCGCGCGAGCAGGCCGCGGCCGACCCGGCCCGCGATCGGGCGGCGAAGGACCGACACGCGGCGTGGTTCGCGCGCCTCGGCGCAGACGAAGCCCTCGAGGCCCTCGAGCTGCGGGCCGACCACCGGCGGGCGCTGCAGCGCGAGCTGCCCAACCTGACCGCCGCGTGTGCCGACGCGATCGCGCGCGGCGAGGCCGAGGTCGCCGCGCGCACCGCGATGGCCGCGTGGCACGCCGTGTGGCTCACCGGGCCGCCCACCGCCGGCGTGCTGTTGCTCGAGGGGGCGCTGGCGGCGGGGCCCGACCCGTTCACCGCCGCCCGGCTGCGCCTGCACGCCGGGATGGCGCACCTCCTCGCCGGCGACCCTCGCGCGGCGCGGGCCCACACCGAAGCCTCCAGGGACGGGTTCCGCTCGCCGCGGTGGCTGGCGCTCGCCATCGGCCAGCTCGGGGTGCTCGACCACCGCGACGGGAACCTGGACGTCGCCCTCACCTCGTACCAGCGCGCGCTCGCGCTGACCCGCGAGGTGGGCAACCGGGCGCACGAGGGGAGCCTGCTGCGCAACATCGCGCTGATCGCCGCGACCCGCGGGCAGGTCGACGAGGCCGTCCACACGTTGTCCCGCGCGCTCGAGCTGCACCTCGCGGCCGGGGACGTGCGGAACGCCGCGCTGACCCGCACCGCCCTCGCCTGGCGCCTCGTGTCGATCCACGCGCTGGAGTCCGCCGAGGATCAGCTCCGAGACGCGCTCGAGGCGTTCCGCGAGATCGGAGATCGGCGTCACGTGGGGCTGACGCTCGGGGAGCTCGGGGTCGTCGCGTACCTGCGGGGTGACCTCGATCGGGCGTTCACGAGCTGCACCGAGGCGCTCGCGACCCACCGGGCAGTGGGGGACCGGAGGAACGTCGGGCAGGAGCTCGGCACCCTCGCGTCGTTGGCGCTCGCGCGCGGTGACACGGAGCGAGCGGAGCAGTGGCTCGACCAGGCGCTGGTGTCCCACCGCTCGATCGGCGCCCGCGGGCTCGAGGCGCGCGACCGCACGAACCTCGCGGGGATGCGCCTCCGGGCGGGAGACCCGGCGGGGGCGCGCCGAGCCGCCGAGCAAGCGCTCGAGCTGGCCTGCGCGGTCGGCAACCGGACGATCGAGGGCGAGGTGTGCCTGGTGCTCGCGTCGATCGCGCGGATCGACGGCGACCTCACCGAGGGGCGGCGGTGGCACGGGCGGGCCAGCGGCCTCGCCTCTGGGCTACCCGAGCTCACCGGCGCGGTGGCGTGCGCCGATGGGGAGCTCGCGTGGGCCGAGGGCCGGCTCGACGCCGCGCGCGAGGCCCTGACCCGCGGGATCCGAGACGCGCGGGACCCGGCCCAGCGCGCAGCGGCGTTGGGTCGGCTGGCCGCGGTGGAGCGGTCGCGCGGGGACCTCGACGCGGCGGAGCGGGCGGCGGCCGCACACGAGCAGGCCGCGGGGGCGCTGCGCGCCGGCCCCCGGTCGTCGGCCCGGTGGGTCGGCTGACCGGCTACACCCGCTCGATCACCGTGGCCACGCCCTGCCCGACCCCGACACACAGCGTGGCGCAGCCGATCCGGCCGCCGGTGCGCTCGAGCACGTTGAGCAGGCTGCCCACGATCCGGGCGCCCGAGCACCCGAGCGGGTGGCCGATCGCGATCGCGCCGCCGTGCAGGTTGACCCGCTCGGGGTCGATGCCGAGTTGCCGCACCACCCCGAGCGACTGGGCGGCGAACGCCTCGTTGGGCTCCCACGCGTCGACCGCCGACACCGCCAGGCCGAGGCGCTCCAGCACCCGACGCACCGCCGGCACCGGCCCGAGCCCCATCGTGCGCGGATCGACGCCCGCCGCTGCCTTCCCGAGGATCCGGCCGCGGATCGGCAACCCGCGCTCGACCGCGTACGCCTCGTCCGCGAGCAGCACCGCCGCCGCGCCGTCGTTGAGCGTCGAGCTGTTGCCCGCGGTCACGGTGCCGCCCTTGCGGAACGCGGGCCCGAGCTTGGCGAGCGCCTCCAGGCTCGTGTCGCGCCGCGGGCCCTCGTCGACCGTGACCACGGTGGTCTTGCCCTTCGCCCCCGCGATCTCGACCGGCACGACCTCGCGGGAGAACGCCCCCGCGTCCTGGGCGGCGATCGCGCGCTGGTGCGAGCGCAGCGCGAACGCGTCCTGGTCGGCGCGCGAGATCTCGAGCTGCTCGGCGACGTTCTCCGCCGTCTCGCCCATCGCCTCGAGCGGGAACCTGGCTTCGAGCTTGGGGTTCGGGTAGCGCCACCCGAGCGAGGTGTCCCACACGGTGAAGTTCCCGGCGCCGGGCTGCTGCGGCCCGCGCGGCATCGAGTACGGCGCGCGCGACATCGACTCGACCCCGCCGGCGAGCACGAGCCGCGCGTCGCCGGTCGCGATCATCCGCGCGCCCTGGTTCACCGCCTCGAGCCCCGACGCACACAGCCGGTTCACCGTGACCCCGGGCACGGCGTGCGGGAACCCGGCGAGCAGCAGCGCCATCCGCGCGACGTTCCGGTTGTCTTCGCCGGCCTGGTTCGCGCAGCCGACGATCACCTCGTCGAGCGTGGCCGGGTCGACGCCGGCGCGCTCCACCACCACCCGCAGCACGTGCGCCGCCAGGTCGTCGGGGCGGGCGCCCGACAGGCCCCCCGAGAACCGCCCGATCGGGGTCCGCACGGCGTCGACGATCACCACTGCACTCACCGGAACCTCCCGCAGCGCCGCACCCTAACCGGTGCTATGGTCGCCCCCGATGGAAGACTCGGAGCTGCTCGCCGCGATCGCCCGGGGAGACCGCGCCGCTTTTTCGGCGTTCTTCCACAGGTTCGCTCCGCGGATCAACGGGTTCCTGCGCCAGTCGCTGCCGGCGTCGAAGGCGGAGGAGGTCGCGCAGGAGGTGTTGCTGCGGGTGTGGCGCAGCGCGGCGGGCTACGACCCGAGCCGGGCCTCGCCGGCCACCTGGGTGTTCACCATCGCGCGGAACGCGCGGATCGACGCGCTTCGCCGGGGGGGCCGGGCCGAGCCCGAGCCGGACGACCCGATGTGGGTGCCGTCGGCGCCCCCGTCTCCGGACGAGGTGACCCACCGCAAGGCGGAGGAGCAGCAGATCCGCGCCGCGCTCGACCAGCTGCCGGTGGGCCAGCTCGAGGTGCTCGAGCGGGCGTACCTCCAGGGGCAGACGCTGCTCGAGGTGTCGGAGTCGCTGTCGGTGCCGCTCGGCACGGTGAAGTCGCGGGTGCGCCTGGCGCTCGAGCGGCTGCGCGGGGTGCTGCCGGAGCCCGGGACCGGATAGGCGCACGGTCTTCGGGAGGGGCCATGCACATCGGGGTGATCGGAGCGGGGACGATGGGTCACGGCATCGCGCAGGTGTGCGCGATGTCCGGGTACACGGTGACGCTCGCCGACGCGGACCCGCAGCAGCTGCAGCGCGCGCTCGCGGCGGTCCGGTCGAACCTCGACAAGGGGATCGAGAAGGGCAAGGTCACCGCGGACGCCCGTGACCAGGCGCTGGCGCGGCTGTCGACCGGGGTGCTGGCCGAGGCCTCGACCGGGGCCGACCTGGTGATCGAGGCGGTGCCCGAGCGGCTCGAGCTCAAGCAGGCGCTGTTCCGCGAGGTGGAGGCGCACGCACACGCGGGGTGTATCCTCGCGACGAACACGAGCTCGCTGTCGATCCGCGCGATCGGCGCGGCGCTGTCGGACCCGGGGCGGCTGGTGGGCACGCACTTCTTCAACCCGGTCCACATCATGGAGCTGCTCGAGATCGTGGTCGGCGACGCGACCCGACCCGAGGTGGTGGAGCGGGTGCGGGCGTTCGGCGCGCAGATCGGCAAGGAGCTGATCGTGGTGCGCGACCGGCCCGGGTTCGCCACCAGCCGGCTCGGGGTGGCGCTCGGGATGGAGGCGATCCGGATGGTCGAGCAGGAGGTGGCCTCCCCCGAGGACATCGACAAGGCGATGGTGCTCGGCTACCGCCACCCGGTCGGCCCGCTCCGCCTGACCGACCTGGTCGGGCTGGACGTGCGGATGAACATCGGCGAGTACCTCGCCCGCGAGCTCGCGAACCCGGCGTTCGAGCCCCCGGCGCTGATGCGGCGGATGGTGGCGGAGGGGCGGCTCGGGAAGAAGTCGGGGCGCGGCTTCTACGAGTGGTGACC
>JBEBJC010000691.1:0-4794 GCA_040080105.1 Myxococcota bacterium | reverse complement strand
CCTCGGGGCTCGGGCGTGACCCGCCGCCAGTGGATCGTCGCGGTGGTCGCCGCGACCCTGTGGGTGATCGGGCCGGCGATCCCGCGGGCGATCATCATCAACCAGCGGATCGGGCCGGTGCCGGACACCACGGTCCTGCTCCTGCTGTTGTGGGGGATCCTGCCGAACCCGCCGACCGCCCCCGCGCTCGCCGCGACCGCCGGGCGCCTCCGGCGGTGGTTCGGGACCTGGCGGACCTGGTTCGTCGCGGCGCCGTGGGCGTTCCTCGTCGCGTTCGCGGTCGCGCGGTCGATCGCCCGGTACGCGACCAACGAAGACCTCGCGATGTACGACGCCGCGCTCCTGTCGCGCCACCTGTACATCCTCGGCCGCGACCTGTTCGGGGCGGGCGCCACCGCGCTGCTGGCGCTGGTGTTCGTGTCCCCTGCCCTCGTGTGGGCGCTCGGGGCGCTGATCGCGGCCCGGCTCGAGGTCGCGGCGGCCCGGCTCGGACGTCGACGGTCCGGGATCGGGGTCGGGGTGGCGCTGGCGGTGGGCCTGGTCGGCTCGGTGTTCACCGCCGGGCGCTGGTTCACGCCGGCGGTGGTCGACAACGCCGCCGAGTCGTACGGGATGTACACCGAGGTGACCTCGGAGCTGACCCAGCGGTCGCACCGGGACCTCGACCTGCTCGAGCTCCCCGAGAAGCCCGACGTCGTGTTCTACGTGATCGAGAGCTACGGGCGGGTGGTCGCCGACGACACCGACTACCTCCCGCAGTGGCGGGCCGCGATCGAGGCGCTGGGGGGCGAGGCCGCGACCGGCGGCTGGTCGGCCGCGTCGGGCTGGTCGACGTCCCCGGTCCAGGGCGGCCGGAGCTGGATCGCGGACGAGTCCCTGCTGACCGGCCTGTACGTGGCGCACCAGGCGACGTTCGAGCACGTCGACGCGCTGCTGCCGACCCTCCCGACGATGCCGCGGTTCTTCGACACCCAGGGCTACACGACCGTGCTGGTCAAGCCGAGCGATCGCGAGCGGCCGGGCGTGGCGCTCGAGAACCCGTTCCAGTTCGAGCAGACCGTGTTCGCGGCCGAGCTCGAGTACCGCGGGCCGCTGATCGGCTGGGGCCGGATCCCGGACCAGTACACGATCGAGCGGGTCCAGGAGAAGGTGATCGACCCGCTGATCGACGCCGACCAGCCGGTGTTCGCGTTCTTCCACCTGGCCACCGCCCACGTGCCGTGGACCCCGGCGCCGCAGCTGGTCGCCCACTGGGCCGACTGGAACCGGATCGCCGGTCGGCAGGTGCCGCTGGTGGCCCAGCGGACGTTCGAGAGCGAGTTCTGGCTGCGGGTCTCGCGGTTCAAGCGCGGGGATCGGGGCGCCGGCGAGCGGGCGGCGGAGGACGGCCAGCACGAGCACTACATCGCCGACATCGTGTACGACCTGCGGGCGATCGGGCGACGGCTGTCGGCCGGGGCCCGGCGCCCGACCCTGGTGATCGTGATGGGCGACCACCAGCCGCCGGTCGTGGCGAAGGAGGGGGCCGGCGAGGTCCCGGTCCACCTGTTCGCGTCGGATCCGCGCCTGCTGGCGCCGTTCCTGGCGGAGGGCTGGACGGCGGGCCCGCTCCCGGCCGGACGGAAGGCCACCCTCGCCCACCACGACCTGTTCCCGACGATCGCCCAGGCGCTGGCGGCGATCCCGGCCGAGGCGCCGGTCCCGGTCTCGGTCCCTGGGTCACCGGCGCCGTCCGACGGTCCGGCTCCAGCGGGCGGTCCGCCCACGGTCGTGTCGCCGTCGCCACCCCCACCGGCCACGCCGGGGGCTCCGTGACGGTGACCTGGCTGTCCCCCGGCGCCCCCGACCAGCGGACCGGCGGGTACCTGTGGAACGCGCGGATCGCGGCCGAGCTCCGGGCCTCCGGGACCGAGGTCGAGGTGATCGCGGTCGACGGGCGCTGGCCACAGCTCGACCCGGCCACCACCCGGTGGTCCGCCGCCCGGGTGCGGGCACGGCCGATCGAGCCCGAGTGGGCCCCGTGGGTCGACGCGCTCCTCGGCGGCCCGCTGCCCGCCGGTCCGGACCCGGTGCCCGCGGCCGAGGTCGAGCCGCGGCGGGCGGCGGTGCGCGACGGGGTGGAGCGGGGAGGGGTGCTGCCGCCCGCGCTCGAGCTGTGGGCGCTCGGGTCGGCGCTGCCCGGCCACGGCCCGCCGATCGCGCGGATCGGCCTGCCCGCGTGGCGGCTGTGGCTCGGGTGCGCGGGCCCGCTCGCGGGGTGGCTGCGCGGCGATCCTGCCGACGCGCGGGTGCGTGACGCGCTGGTGCTCGCGGTCGGGGCCGGAGCGGGCCCGGTGCTGGTGGATGGCGCCCCTACGACGGAGCTATGAGGCGGCGATGTGGTGGTGGGTGGTGCTCGGGTGTCGAGGGTGCGGGGCCGATCCTCGCGAGGCGATCACGTGGATCCCGATCGAGGGGGGCGCGTTCCAGATGGGCTCCGACGGCCTCGGCAAGGACGCGGCCGACGAGGCGCCGCGGCACGAGGTGCACGTCGCCGGGTTCGAGCTGATGCAGTCCGAGGTCACGGTGGGCCAGTACGACGCGTGTGTCGCGGCGGGCGCGTGTAAGCCCCTGCGCGCCGACGCGGCGCCGATGTGCCGCGACCTCGGGCCGACCCGTCCGCGCGGGTGCCTCGACTGGCACATGGCGGGGCAGGTGTGCGAGTGGCTCGGCGGCCGGCTGCCGACCGAGGCGGAGTGGGAGTACGCGGCCCGGTCGCGCGGCGAGGACCGCACCTACCCGTGGGGGCAGGCCGAGCCCTCCTGCTCCCTCGCGGTGTTGGGGTACGCGGAGAACGATCCGTGTGGAGAGGGCGGCCCCGCGCTGCCGTGCAGCCGACCGGCCGGCAACACCGCCCAGGGCGTGTGCGACATGGCCGGCAACCTGTACGAGTGGGTGCGCGACCCGTACCACAACAGCTACGAGGGCGCGCCCGCCGACGGCTCGGTGTGGAAGGGCAGCGTGGAGTTCCGGGTGTTGCGGGGCGGCGGGCTGAACAGCGACGAGGTCGTGAGCACCACCAACCGGGTGTGCCACCCGCCGAAGTTCCAGTACTCGGGCAGCGGCGCCCGGTGTGTCCGGGTCACGGCCGGTTCGACTGAGGCTGCAGCGCCCTGACCCACGGCGCGCCGTCGGCGTCGATCCGCGCCGGATCGGGCAGGGTCACCACCACCACCGCGTACCCGCGCCGCACCGCCCACCCGCCGAACCTCCGCGCGTACCGGTCCCACCCGCGCACCCGGGTCGCCAGGTCGTCGTCGAGCTGGTCCGGGTCGCGGAACGGCCCGTACCGCGTGCCGGCGAGCGTGTACCACCCCTCGCCCGGCAGCGGGTGCTCGAGCGTGACGGGGAACAGGTGGTCGCGGTGCGCCATCCTCCACCCTCTCGGCACGGCGGTGGCCCCACTGCAGCCCGTGCGACCGGCGTGAGCCCGTTACTTCGCGCTCGCTACCGGCTCGGCCAACATCGCCGACACCCGCTGGTACAGCGCCGGGTCGGCGACCAAGCTGTCGCGCACCGCCTCGAACCCCTGGCCCAGCCGCTCGTCGCCGAGCGAGTACCACGACCCCGACTTGGTGAGCAGCCCGAGCTCCTGCGCCCGCTCCAGCAGCTCGCCCGCGCGGCAGATCCCGCGGCCGTACATGATGTCGACCTCGAACGTCCGGAACGGGGGCGCCATCTTGTTCTTCACCACCTTGATCTTCGTGCGCGAGCCCACGACCTCCTCGCCGCGCTTCACCGCGCCGATCCGGCGGATGTCGAGCCGGACCGACGCGTAGAACTTCAGCGCGTTGCCGCCGGTGGTGGTCTCGCCGCTGCCGAAGGTCACGCCGATCTTCTGCCGCACCTGGTTGATGAACATCACCACCGCGTTCGACCGCGAGGTGACCGCGGTGATCTTGCGCAGCGCCTGCGACATCAGCCGCGCCTGCAGACCCATGTGCTGGTCACCCATGTCGCCCTCGAGCTCGGCCTGCGGCACCAGCGCCGCCACCGAGTCGATCACCACCAGGTCGACCGCGCCGCTGCGCAGCAAGGACTCGGCGATGTCGAGCGCCTGCTCCCCGTGATCGGGCTGGGCCACCAGCAGCTGGTCGGCGTCGACCCCGAGCTTGCGCGCGTACCCCACGTCGAGCGCATGCTCGGCGTCGACGAACGCGGCGATCCCGCCGGCCGCCTGCACGCTCGCGATCGCGTGCAGCGCCAGGGTGGTCTTGCCGGACGACTCGGGGCCGAACACCTCGACCACCCGGCCGCGGGGGTACCCGCCCACGCCGATCGCGTCGTCGAGCGCGCGCGAGCCGGTGGAGATCACCTCCACCTCGGAAGACTGCGCCTCTCCAAGGCGCATCACCGCGCCTTTCCCCCACCGCTTGTCCACCGCGTCCAACGCCGCGGTCAGCGCCTGGTGCTTCACCGCGGCTTCACGCGCGGGGTTGTCTCGGTTCGTGGTCGTCTCTCGGCTCATCACGGTCTCCTTCGGGCTGGCGCGGACGGGCCGCGCGGGGTTCAAGCGAGGGCCGCCGGCGGGCGGAACGCGAGCGCGCCGGCCACGTGGTCGGCTTGCACGGCGTCGTCGGCGTCGAGGTCGGCCAGGGTCAGCGCGACCCGGGTCACGCGCCGGATCGCGCGCCCGGACAGCCCGTGGCGCTCGGCCCCACGGACCAACAGCTCGCGGGCGTCCGGGGTGAGGCGGGCGTGGCGCTCGAGCGCGTCGGGGGGCAGGCGCCCATTCGGAGTGGTCTGGCCGCGCCG
>JBEBJC010000027.1:0-20816 GCA_040080105.1 Myxococcota bacterium | reverse complement strand
GGGTGGCGGGTTCGCGCTGGTCGCGGGGCTCGGCCGGTGGGTGTCCGGGATCGAGGTGCTCGGGTGGGGCGACGCGAAGCTGGTCGCGATGTTCGCGGCGTTCCTCGGGGCCCACGGCGCCTGGCTCGCTATCCTGGTGGGTAGCCTGGTCGGCGCGGTCGGCGGCCTCGCGATCACCGTCGCGCTGTGGCGCCGCCCCCACCTCGCGTTCGGGCCCCCGCTCGCGATCGGCGGCGCCGCGTACGCGTTGTGGGGCGACGCGGTCCTCCAGTGGGTCGGGGTCGGGTAGCTCAGTCCAGGTCGGCGAGCGCGCCGTCGATCTCGCGCAGCGACCGCCGCGCCTCGGGGTCCTCCACCCCGAACAGCGCGGAAGCCCCCGCCTCCCACGCGGCCCGGGCCTCGTCTACCCGGTCGAGCTCGAGCAGCCACTTCCCGTGTTGGTAGTGCCCCGCTCCGCTGGCCGGATGGCGCCGCAGCAGCTCGCGCAGCTCCGCGAACGCCTCGTCGAGACGTCCGGCCTTCTTCAGCTCCAACGCCAACGAATACCTTCCGAACCTGTCGTCCGGCCGGCCGGCGAGCCATTCCCGCAGCGTGTCCACCCGATCCATGGGCGCCCCGTATCCCGCCTCGGGCCGAATCTACCGCTCGGTTCGGCGCCAGTCTCCGTCGATCAGCCGCTCGTGCGGCAGGTAGTCGGCCTTGTACGACAGGTGCCGGCAATCCGAGACGTACAGCCCGAGGTACAGCCACGACCGACCGGTGGTCCGGCAGAACTCGATCTCCCGCAGCACCGAGTAGGTGCCGGGGGACAGGTCGGCGCGGTCGGGCGAGAAATAGAAGTACACCGAGCTCGCGCCTTCGCGCCCGAGGTCCACCACGCCGATCCCGACGAGCTCGTCGTCGTAGAAGTACGACATCTCGACCGTGGCGACACACGACTGTACGAGCCAGCCCGCGTACCCGATCGCGGTCATCTCTGCGTCGTCGCCCGCGACGAGCCCGCGCTCCCGCTTGTGTCGATTGAACAGCGCCACCCGATCGGCGGTGAACGTCGGGGCTCCGTACTCGACCCGGCCGTGGCCCTCCCACTTCTTCCACACCCGACGCTGCGAGCGCGAGGGCTGGAACTGGTCGACCGGGATCCGCAGGCCCTCACACGCGCGGCAGCCGGGGCACTCGGTGCGGTACAGGCACGTGCCGACCCGGCGCTCGGCGTTCGCGAACCGTGCGTCGGCCTGCTCGAGCGTGAGCCGGCGCGGCTGCCGATACAGCGGCATCCGCGCGATCCGGCCAGGCAGGTACGGGCAAGCTTGCAGTCCGTCGTAAACGAGCCGACCCGGCGTACGGGACTCCGACGTGCGCTCGGCCACGATCAGCAGGGCGGATCGATGTTGTCGCAGTCTTCGTCGGTGCCGTTGTTGCAGATCTCGTCGTTGCCGGGGTACCGCGCAGGGTCAGTGTTGTCGCAGTCCGAACCGTAGTACGACGGCACCCAGTCGCTGGGGTACGGCGCCGTACAGGAGGTGGCGCTCTCGACGCCGGCTCCGACCCCGTCACCGTCGAGGTCGTACACCCAGGTGCCGTTCACCAACACCGAGTCGTCGGTGTCGTCGCAGTCGAGATCGTTGCCGACGTACCCGGGCGGCTGGGTGCACGCGTCGACCGACAGCGCGGAGTCACCGAAGCCGTCCGCGTCGTAGTCGAAGTACCACGAGCCCGCGGTGCCGAGGTCCACGTCATCGTCGTTGTCGTCGATCAGGATGTCGCAGTCGTTGTCCTTGCCGTCGCAGATCTCGAGCTCGGAGGGGTTGATCCCGGAGGCGGCGTCGTTGCAGTCGGTGTCGTCGGTCACGTAGCCGACCGGGGCAGCGCACCCGAGCACGAACAGCTCCGAGTCACCGTAGGCGTCGTTGTCGGCGTCACGGAAGTACAACGTCGCGAAGTCGGGGTCGAGCGAGTCGTCCGCGTCGTCGACCAGCGTGTCGCAGTCGTCGTCGACGCCGTCACACACCTCGTTGCCGGCCGGGTTGATGAACAGCTCGGTGTCGTCGCAGTCCTCCCCGCGGGCGGCGAGCACCCAGCCAGCCTCGGGCGCGGTGCAGCTGTCGGCGCTGGGGGTACCCGCGCCGAACCCGTCCATGTCGTTGTCCTCGAGCCACGGCGCCGGCAGGCCGAGCAAGGGCTCGGCGTCGTCGCAGTCATCGTTGGTGGTGGTGTAGAACCACGGCTGGAAGCACGCGTTCACCGTCACGTCGGGGTCGCCGTGACCATCGGCGTCCACGTCGGCGTAGAACAGGGTGAGCGTGGCGGGGTCGATGTCGGTGTCCGAGTCGTCGATCCGCTGATCGCAGTCGTCGTCGATGTGGTTGCACACCTCGGCCGCCGAAGGGCTGATGTCGAGGTTCGCGTCGTCGCAGTCGTCGGTGTTCGGCACCCAGTCCGTGTCGGGCTGGACGCACTGGACCAACACGGTGCGGCCGCCGTAGCTGTCGCCGTCCTCGTCGAGGTACCAGCTCGGCGCGGTCGTCAGGTCGAGCGTCGCGTCTTCGTCGTCCTTCTTGCCGTTGCAGTCGTTGTCGACGTCGTTGTCGCAGATCTCGGTCGCGTCGGGGTTGATGCCGGCGTTCCCGTCGTCGCAGTCCAGGGTGTTCTCGACGTAGCCCGGCGGCGGGGCGCACCCGACCTCGGAGAAGTCCGGCTCGGGGTTCCCGAACCCGTCGCCGTCGCCGTCGAGGTAGAACGTGGTCGACCGCAACCCTTCGTCGGGCTCGGTGTCGCAGTCGTTGTCGATCCCGTCGCAGATCTCGATGCCCGACGGGTTCACGTCCGACCGGAAGTCGTCGCAGTCGAGATCGTTGGTCGCGAAGCCGCGCGGGATCTCGCCCGAAGGCTCACCGTCGTCGTTCGTGGGGGGACACACCGACTTGCCGGTCCCGGCCACGCCGAAGCCGTCTCGGTCGTTGTCCGCGAACAACATGATCTTGTCCGCGTCCGAGCACGTGGCGACCCCGTCGTTGGTGGGCGGGTCACCGGTGCAGGCGACCATCGCGACGAGCGGGCTGATGAAGACGAACCGCATGTGTCTCCCCGGAGTGACGCCGACCTTACCTCATCCCGAGGTGGTCCGGCCAGGGCGGCGACGCGCTTGCGCGACCCTCGCAGGATGCCCCGCCCAGGCCGCGGACGTCACCCTGTGCAGGCGGCGTGTTAACCCGCCGCACCAGGAGGTGCCGGTGGCCCGCGGTCTGAGGTTCAGCCAGTTCTCGGTCGGCCAGGAGTTCGTGTCCGGAGGACGCACGGTGACCGAGGCCGACGTGGTCGCGTTCGCCGGGCTGTCGGGCGACTACAACCCGCTGCACACCGACGCGACGTTCGCGGCGTCCACCCCGTTCAAGCAACGGGTCGCGCACGGGATGCTGGCGGCCTCGATCTCCACCGGGCTCGGTCAGACGCTCGGCATCTTCGAGGGCACGACCCTCGCGCTGATGGGGCAGACGTTCGAGTACAAGGCCCCCGTGTTCTTCGGCGACACGATCCGCCTGCGGCTCACCGTCGAGTCGCTCAAGCCGTCGTCGAAGGGAGGCCGCGGGGTGGTGGTGTTCCGGTCCGACGTGGTGAAGCAGGACGACGTGGTCGCGGTCAGCGGGAGCTGGACCGTGCAGTTCTCCGACGCGCCGGCCTGACCGTCTGGGGCTACCAGGGGTCGACGAACGGCTCGTACAGGAAGTACCCGACCGCCGACCCGCCCTCCTCTTCGTACCAGTCGTCGATCCACAGGTGGATCCGCGAGCCGACGACCTGGGCGCCCACGTTCCCGATCCGGAACGGGTCGTCGACGAGCGAGATCTCCTCGATCGGGTTGTCCTCGGACTTCTCCCAGGTCACGCCGTCGACCGAGGTCGCCAGGTTCAGCGTCGTGTCGGTCGCGAACAGCCAGCCCGGGTAGTTCGGATCGGTCACCCACCGCCGGATGCCGACGTAGAACATGTACCAGGTGCCGTCGAGCTCGACGACTGCGGCGCTGGCCATCCCCTCCTGGTCGTAGCTCTGCGGGCCCGCCTTCAGCACCACGTCCCCGTCGGGCACGAGGTGATCGATGTCGGGGCCGCCGTACGCGTACACCTGGCACACGTCGTCGAGCCCGGACCTCCCGCCGGTGATGTAGCCCCGGTACCCCTGATCCACCGACCAGGTGAGCGCGAGCGGCCAGCAGTAGTCGACGCCGTCGAGGCTCTGACCGAGGTCGATGAACGGCTTGCCGCCCCGCTCCTCGGTCCAGTCCCGCCCGTCGGGCGAGGACAAGATGCCCACCCCGTTGTCGTTCTGGGCGAAGTTCACCCCTTGGTACGCGAGCACGTACTCGTCGGCCCCGCCGTCCCACACCACCGTGAGCCCGCTCATCGAGTCGGCGTTCCACTGGTTGGGCCCCGGGCTCAGGTGCACCGGGTTCTCCGGTAGCGGGGTCCAGTTCGTTCCGTCGGCCGAGATCGCGTACCCGAGGCCGTACGCGCCGTCGGTGCGGCCGGTGGCGTACCACATCTGGTAGAACGGGTGCCCGAGCACCTCCTCGACGTGGAACCCGATCGAGCCCACGCCCCCGTCGATCCACTCCTCGTCGGTGCCGCTGAACACCGGGTTGCAGTCGTACCGGCGGAACCGGGTGCCCTCGACCGGCGAGAACGGGCACTCGGTCACGTCCGCCGGATCGACTGCCGGCGGCTTGGTGAGCACGTCGTACTCCTGGCCACACCCGCCGAGGAGGACGAGCCACGCGGGGACCACGCGGGAACGGGACATCGGACCTCCGAACCCGCGCAGTCTACCCGCGAACGCGGCCTCCGTGTCAGCGAACGAGCGCGGCCATGTCGGGGGCGACGCGGACCTCGGCGCACGGCACCTGCAGCGTGATCAACGGGGCGGCCGCGCCCCGGATCCCGGCCACCACGAGCGGCTCGGGCCCGGCCCAGCTCACCTCGCCGAGCGCGGTCTTGCCGACCACCCCGGGCTTGATCCGCACGGTCGCGTCGGACAGCGTGGTGAAGTGCGCCGACGGCCGGTAGTAGAACGCGATGTCGTCCGCGGTGGCCTGGATCAGGAACGACAGCCCCCCGGTGGACACCCGCCAGGTCCCCTCGCCCTCCTGCACCACCGGCACACCGGCGGCGACGCGGTACCCGGTGCCGTCCGGCAGCTTCGCGGCGACCTCGCGCGCGGTCACCCGCGGCACGAGCTCCTTGAGCGTCACGAACGTCTGCACCGGGAACGTGTCGATCGGCGGCCCGCCGACCTGGCAGTGGGACGGGGTCGCCAGCGGCACCGTCTCGACCTTCAGCTGGCTCCCCTCGCCGGTCTCGACCACCTTCATCGGAGAGGCCTGGGTGAGCGCGTCGGTGCGCCCCGACGCCAGCGTGCGCTCGACCAACGGGACCGCCTTCTTGTCGAGCGGATCGGCGATCATCGGAGCGTCGTCCCACACGAGCACGTACCGCTCGGGATCCTGGACCTCGACCGCGGCCGGGGCGTCCCACGCCTCGCCGAGCTTCACCGACACGATCCACGTGTCGCGCTTGTAGATCAGCGGCTGGTCTTGCTGCGCGTACAGGTCGAGCTCGAACGACTTCGCGACCTTGGTCTTGGGCTTGCCGTCTTTGGAGGGTCCGGCGACGAGCTCGACCACTGCTCGCTTCTCCTCGAACGTCGCCACGTACATCCCGACGGCGTACTTGCCGTCGGGCGAGGGCAGGATCCGCTCGGAGGGCAGCAGCACCTCGTCTTGCATCGCCACGGTCCCGTCGGGTGCCGTCACCCGAATCGCCACGATCGCCTGCGGCGCTGCCGCCGCCACACCCACCAGCCACCACACCACGGGGTCCCTCCTACATCCGGCGCTACGGTGTACCACGCGACCGGCTCGCATTCCCCTCCAACCCGCCGGGAGGGGTGGAAGTCCTCACAACCTCCCGCGCGCGGCGTAGTACACGACGGCCGCCACCTCCCGCACCGCGCCGCGCCACCGGACGACCGGCGGCGACACGGCGCCCACCACCTCGACCTCGGCGAAGTACCGGCCGAACACGCGCTCACACCGGAGCACGTGGTACCGATCGGTGACCACCACGATCGGCACGTCGCCCAGCACCTCCCGCAGCGCGGCGGCGTTCTCCTCGGTGCTGGTGGACCGCTCTTCCCGCACGATCGCGGCCTCGGGTACCCCTGCCCGCACGGCCAGCCCGGCGCCGACCACCGACTCCGCCGGGCCCCAGTCGCCGACGCCGCCGGTGAACGCGACCCGCGGCGCCCGGCCCTCGCGCCACAGCGCCACCGCCACGTCGGCCCGCGCGACGAGCGCGTCGGACGGGACGCCGCCGGGCATCACCCCTGCGCCGGCCACCACGATCGCGCCGAAGTTGGGGCGTTCGAGGCCCCGACCGCCGTACGCGTCGAGCCCGACCGCCGCCGCGAGCCAGCCGACCACCGCGAGCGCCGCGACGCCGAAGCCGAGCGCGACCAGCCGCCTCAGGAGGCTCTCCGCGGAGCGGAAGTGTCGGACCGGGAGGGTCCCCCGAGACCAGCGTTCACTGCGCGCACCCGGACGCGGTGCAGGTGAACGACCCCACTCCGGTCACGTCCCACTCCTCGAACTCTCCGAACGCGATGGTCGACGGCTCGTTCGCGTCGACCCCGACCGCGCCCCACCACGCGCCGAGCGACACCAGGTCGCCCTGGGCCCAACCGGCCCCCCCTGCCGCGTCGGACACGTTGCCGACGACCGCGGTGCCGGGATCGAGCGTCACCGACGGGTACCCGTAGGTGCCCAGCACGACCGCCACGCCGCCGCCCAGCCACGAGGCGGTGTTGCCCTCGATCGCGACGTTCGACAACGAGGCCGTGCCCTCGACCGCCAACCCCCCGCCCCACACGCCGGCGTTGCCGGACAGGACCACGTCGACCAGCGCCGAACCAGCGGAGGGACCGACGAGGACCCCGCTGTACAGGTTGTCGGCGATCGTGCCGCCGGAGATCGTGGACCGCAGCAGGTACACGCCGCCGCCGCGCGACGCGGCGTTGTCTTCGATCGACGACTCGGAGTCCTGCACGAGCGCGGCGTCCATCATCCACACGCCGCCGCCCTCGTAGGCGGTGTTGCCCCGGATCTCGGATCGCACGAGGATCAGCTGCCCGCCCCACAGCGACACCCCTCCGCCACCCGTGCCGGAGGCGTCGTTGAAGCCGACCAGCGAGTCGAGCAGGGTGACCCTGGCCTCGGTCGCCCGGATCCCGCCGCCCGAGCTGGCCACCACATCTCCACCCCCGGCGACCCAGTTCTGGTTGCCGACCACCCGCGACCGGTCCAGGGTCAACGATCCGCCAGAGACCTCGACCGGCGCTTGCCAGCCGTACGTTTCGGTCACCACCACGTCGCGCAGGATCACGTCGGCCGATTCGGCGGACACCGTCGGCACCTCCGCCGCCGCGGTCCGGGTGAGGGTGAACCCCTCCACGACGAGCTCGTCTCCCGAGCCGACCGCCAGCAGCGACGACGGGCCGCCGGCCTGCAGCACGGTCGCCGCGCTCCCGCCGAACGAGCGGAGGGTCACCGAGCGCGTCAGCACGTGGGAGACGTTGTACAGCCCCGGGCACACCGACACGACAGCGCCGTTCGGGGCCGCCTCGAGCGCGGTGTTCACGTCGTAGTACGAGCGGCCGTCGGTGAGCACCACGCTGCCCGGTCGCAGCGAGGTACCGTCGCAGTTGGTGTCGAGCCCGACGCACGGCACCTCGTCGGCGTTCGGGTGAACCTCGGGGTCGGCGTCCGCACAGTCGAGGTTGTTCGACACGAGCCCGGCCGGGACGTCGCCGCACAGCACTTGCTCGGCGCCCCCGCCCCATCCGTCGCCGTCGACGTCGGCCCACCGGACCACGTGCGGCTCGGGTGAGCCGTCGCAGTCCTGATCGACGCCGTCACACAGCTCCGGCGCCCCGGGGTACACCGCGGGGTCACCGTCGTCGCAGTCGTCCTCGGCCAGGTGCCCGTCGGAGTCGGCGTCCGCTCGGTCGGGTGGAGACGACGTCTCCCCGCTGCACCCGAGCACCAGTACCCAGCCCAGCACCGCAACGCGGAGTCCGAGGACCGACAATGCCGTAGGACGGAGTCCGAGGACAGACAATTTACGGGCAGCCCGGGCCGGTCAACAGGCCCCACTCGCTGGTCTCCAGCGTCTTCGCCGCGGGGTCCCAGGTGCCGGTGCCGTAGCCCGTGATGTCCACCGTGTTGGCCGTGCAGCTCCAGTCCGCTTCTGCGTCGGTGCGGACGCAGCTCGGGTCGAACGTGGTGACCCGCACCTTCATCGCCTGATTGAACTCGAGCGCCACTTCGGGGCAGGTAGTCGGGCCGGCCCCGGTGCCGCCGCCACCCGTCGCGGTGATCGAGCCTCCACAAACCTTCGCGATCGACAGGCCCTGGCACTCCGGCACGTCGGTGTCCGCGTCGGTGTCCGCGTCCGCGTCCGCGTCGGTGTCCGAGTCGGCGTCGGTGTCGGCGTCCCCTTCACTGCCCGAGTCGCTGGTGGTCTTGTCGCCGCCACAACCAGCGAACAGCCAGGCCGCCAGCCACAGGTGCCGGAGCCCGTACGACGGACCGATACTTCCCCACTTCATCGTCTCCCTCCCTCCGAATCCCCCGAAACGTAGCACCGGCGGAGCCGTTCGGGGAGGGATTCCGGGGTACCATCCCGCCCATGGATCTCGACCGGATGCTGTCCAAGTGTGTCCGCGACCAGTGGGCGGTCGCCGACATCGACTGGACCCGCCCCCCTCCGGACCTGCCGCCCGACAAGGAGCAGGTGGTGGTGCAAGCGTTCACCGACATGGCGGGCATCGAGCGGATCGCGGCGGCGCTGTTCGAGGAGCAGCGGCGGCGAGCCGACGACCCGGTGCTGCGGCAGATCCTGGAGACGTTCGTCCGCGACGAGGTCCGACACAGCCACGTCGCGCAGATGTTGGCCGACCACTACGACGTCCACCACTACCGGACCTACCAGGTCAACGACGCGCTGCGGCGGTTCACCCCGCCGTTCGTACACGCGATCCGCCACTTGTCGGCCGAGTTCGCCACGGTGTACGTGACCACCGGCGAGCTGATCCTCGACGTGGCGCTGCTGCGCTCGCTCGACGACTACGTGGACGACCCGACGGCCGCCGAGGTGATGGCGCTGGTGAACCGCGACGAGTCGCGCCACATCGCGATCGACTTCCACATGATCGCGTACTACGCGTCGCCGGAGTACCAGGCGTCGCTCGCCGCGCTCCCGCCACCCGGGCCGCGCGAGCGCGCCGCCGCGTGGGCCGCGTTCGCGCGGGTGTTCGTCCACGCCCGGCCGTTCTTCCGCGAGGTGCTGTTCGAGCCGATGGCCCACACCGATCCCTCGGGCCGGCGGATCCGCGAGGCGTTCAAGCGGATCCAGCTGCTGTCGGCGAAGCCCGAGGTCGCCGCTCGCCCGTTCAACCGGTTCCTGCTCGCGCTGCAGCGGACGCACAACCACCCGGTGGCGGGTCCGGCGCTCCGGCGGGCGCTGGTCCGCCTCACCGGGGTGGACTCGGAGTTCCTGCAGGTGCTGTACACGGACCACGAGTTCGCCCACGCGGCGGCGTCGGACATCGACACCCTGGCGGAAGAGGCGTTGGCCGCCAAATACGACGACCCGGTCGAACCCCGCTCCGGCGATCGGCGCGTCGGCGGGTAACACTGACTCCGTGTGGTGGGTGTGGGCCATCGGGTGCCGGGCGGACGATCCGCAGGCCGTCGATCAGCTGGTGCGCGCGTCGATGACGCTGCGCGGCGTCCGCCCGTCACTGGACGAGCTGGACGAGCTGCGGCGCGCCCCCGACCAGCTCGAGTCGATCGCGCGCAGGTGGCTCGACGACGACCGGTTCGGCGCCACGATCCGCGATCTACACGCCGAGCAGCTCCTCCTGCGGTACGACACCCGCCCCCACATGCCGGTGATCGGGCCCATCGCCGACCGCACCGACGCCGAGACGATCGCGAGCCTCGACGAAGAGCCGCTGCGGCTGATCGAGCACGTGGTGACCACCGGGGCGCCCTACTCGGACATCGTGACCGCCGACTACACGATGGCCGACCCGATCACCGCCGCGGTGTACGGGCTCGACTACCCGGAGGGCGCGACCGGCTGGCGCGTGTCGTCGTACCTCGACGGGCGGCCGATGGCCGGAGTGCTCTCGTCGACGGCGCTGCTCCAGCGGCACATGAACAGCGACACCAACCACCACCGGGGCCGGGCGAACCTGGTGCGGGCGGCGCTGGTGTGCTCGCCGGTCAGCGGCGCGGTGGTCAGTGACCCCACGGTGGACGATCTGACCGCGAACCCGGCCTGCGCGGGGTGCCACGCCGCGCTCGACCCCACCGCAGCCGCGTTCTTCGGGTTCGACACCTACTACATCGCGGCCGACATCCGCGACGCGTACCAGGCCGGCTGCCCGGAGGGCGCCACCTGTTACCCGCTGCCGATGTGGCAGGCCGACCTCACCGACGACGGGGTCGCCGCCGGGATGCCGGCGGGCGCGCTCGACGGGGTGCCGGCGGCCGACGTGACGGCCCTCGGCGAGGCGATCGCGTCCGACCCGCGGTTCGCGAGCTGCACCGCCCGCCGGTTCCTGCGCTGGCTCGAGCAGGCCGAGCCGGACGAGGACCGGGTCCGGTCGTACGCCGAGGCGTTCACCGACTCCGGGCTCGACGCCCGCGAGCTGGCGCTGGCGATCGCGGTCGATCCGACCGAGCACGCGCCGCGGCAGGTCCGCCCCGAGGGGGTGTCCCGCCTGATCGGGGACCTCACCGGGTGGACGTGGGAGGCGGTCGCGCCGGGGTACGGGCGGGTCGACCACGGCGCTACCGACGAGTTCGGGTTCCGCGCGATGATGGGCGGGGTGGACGGGTGGAACAGCGTGCGCCCGGACCGCCCCCCCACCGCGACCCGCGAGCTCGCGCTGGAGTGGATCGCGGCCGAGGTCGCGGCGGTGGGCGTGGACCGCGGGCGCCTCGCCGACGGCTCGGTCGACGGTGGGCGCGCCGTGGAGCGCCAGCTGCGCGACCTGCACCTGCGCCTGCTCGGCGAACCCGATCCCGACCTCGAGCCGTCGATCGCGCTGTTCGAAGGCGCGCTCGCGCGCTCGGGCGACCCGGCGCACGCGTGGAAGGTGGTGCTCACCGCGATGCTGCTCGACGACCGGTGGGTGACGTACTGATGGGCTGGAGCCGCCGATCGGTGCTCGCCTCGCTCGCCGGCCTCGGCGTGGTGGGGTTGTCCGCGCGTGGCGCCGCGCCCGCCCGCCGGCTGGTGGTGGTGGTGTCGAGCGGCGGGTGGGACCCGTCGTTCACCGTCGATCCGAAGCCACACGTCACCGCCGGCGGACCGTACCCCGACCTCGACCCCGACGACCCGCTCGACCTGGAGTCGCTCGGTTCGTGGGGCGAGATCACCGTCAGCCTGAACGCGGCGCGACGGCCGGCGGTGACCCGGTTCTTCGACACCTGGGCCGACCGCGCGCTGGTGGTCAACGGCCTGTGGACCGGCTCGCTGTCCCATTGGACCGCGATGGACCGCCTGCTGACCGGCACCGACGCCGCTGGCGCCCCCGACTTCGCGGTGATCGCGGGCGCCGAGGCCGGTGGGTCGGCAGCGCTCGCGGCGCTCGACCTGTCGGGGTTGTCGCGCCTCGGCCCGTACGCCCCGCGGTGCGCGCGGGTCGGGGTGCGGGCGCAGCTCGACGCGCTGCTCGATCCGTCGATCCGCCTCGACGCGCCCGACGGCCGGCGCCCCGAGTGGCAGCCCACCGGCGCCGATCGCGCCGCGATCCGGGCGTTCCTCGAGGCCCGCGGGGGCCGCCGGGCGCCCGAGTGGGAGGATCGCCTGCAGGCGATGGACGCCGCAGATCGGGTGCGCGCGCTCGCTCCCGACCTGGTGGGCCAGCTGCCGTACGGCCGGCGGTCCGGCTTCGCCGACCAGGTCCCGTACGCGGTGCAGCTGCTGGCGACCGACACGTGCAACGCGGTGGTGATGGGCACCGGGCTGCAGTGGGACACCCACGCCGACGCCGGCCGGCAACACGAGAGCTGGAACGGCACGTTCGCCGGGCTGGGCGAGCTGGCCTCTGCGCTCGACCTGGCCGGACTGCTGTCCGACACGGTGGTGGTGGCGCTGTCCGAGCTCGGCCGGACTCCGGAGCGGAACGCCCAGGGCGGCACGGGCCACTGGCCGTACACGAGCGCGATCGTGTTCGGCGGCGCGATCGACGGGCGGCGGGTGCTCGGCGGCACCGACGACCGGTCGATCGGCCTCGGGGTCGATCGCACCTCGGGGCGCCCCCGATCGGGAGCCCCGCTGCTCGACACCGGCACGTTCGCCGCCGGGCTGCTGACCTCGCTCGGGGTGGACCCGCAGCGCTGGCTCCCGGGGATCGAACCGCTCGGGGGCCTGTTCTGACCCGCGCGGTTCGACTACCGTGGCGCGACAGAGCGGAGATTCCCCCATGTACCCACGACTCCTCGGCGCTGCGTGGCTCGCCGCCTGCGCCGGACCCACGAAGGACAGCTCGGAGACGGGCTCGAGCTCGGGTGACATCGACGGCGACGCGGACGCGGACGCAGACGCAGACACCGATGCGGACGTCGACGCGGCGAACGACACCCAGACGGACGCGGACGCGGACATGGACACCGACTCCGACGCCGACACGGACACCGACTCCGACTCCGACGCGGACTCCGACACCGACACGGACACCGACGCCGACACCGATTCGGACGCCGATGCCGACGCGGACGCGGACGCCGACTCCGACGCGGACACCGACACCGCGGCGACCGGCGACACCGGGCTCGGCGGGGACACCGGCGCGCCGCCCGACCCGGCGGCGTGCGCCGATGGGGCGCTCGGCCCGGTGCCGTTCACCGTCGGCGGGACCACCGTGGGCCACGCCGACACCGGGCCCGGCACCTGCGGGTTCGGCCCCTCGCCCGAGGTGCATTACACGTTCGACGCCACCGCCGACGGGACCTACGTGTTCGACACGTTCGGGTCGTCGTTCGACACCGTGTTGTACGTGTCGGACGCGTGCGGCGGGGCCGAGCTCGCGTGCAACGACCAGTCCGGCGGCGACCAGTCGCAGGTCGCGGTGGAGCTGGTCGCTGGCCAGCAGGTGATCGTCACGGTCGACGGGTGGGCGGGCCTGGTCGGTGACTACGTGTTGTCCGGGTGGCTCGCGCTGCCGTCCGAGGTCACCTGCGACGACCGGCGAGACGAGGACCTCGACTCCAACACCGACTGCGACGACCCGGACTGCGCGGCGTTCCCGAGCTGCGCGCCCGGGTGCCCCGACCTGGCGCTCCCCGGGTTCCCGGCCACCGTGTCCGACACCACCGTCGGCCGACCCGACGAGGACGGGGCGACGTGTGCGCTCGCCGACGGTCCGGACGCGAGCGTGTCGTTCACCGCCCCCGCGGACGGCTCGTACGCGTTCGCCATCGGGGTCGGCGCCACGTTCGACAGCTCGCTCACCGTGCGGTCGGCGTGTGGAGGTCCGTCGGTGCGGTGCGTGGACGTCCCGGGCGCGTCGGGCGAGGCGACCCGCCTCGCGATGACCGCCGGCCAGACCGTGATCGTGGCGGTCGACGGGGTGTTCGGCGCCGCCGGGGCGTTCGAGCTGTCCGTGTTCACCCCGACGGCCACCGAGCTCACGTGTGGGGACGCCTTCGACGACGACGTGGACGGAGCGGTCGACTGCGCCGACGACGACTGCGCCCTCGATCCCGCGTGCGCCGAGGACTGCGTCAACCGAATCGACGACGACGCGGACGGCGACCTGGACTGCCTCGACCTGGCGTGTGCCTCCGACCCGGCGTGTGCGCTGGTGTGCCCGAACGACGTGCTGATCGGCGCGGTCCCGTTCTCGGTGTTCGGCGACACGCTCGGCCACACCGCCGATCAGCTGGCGACGTGCTCGCTCGGCGAGGGCTCGGACGACGCGTGGGAGTTCACCGCGCCCGCCGACGGGACCTACGGGTTCGGGCTGTCCACCCTGGGCACCACGTTCGACGCGGCCCTGTCGGTCCGCTCGGCGACCTGCCTCGGCGCCGAGCTCGCGTGCCTCGACGTGTTCTCCACCGACGGCGGGGAAGCCGTCGCCGTCGACCTGCTGGCGGGCGAGATCGTGCAGGTCCTGGTCGACGGGTTCTCGGTCGCCGACGCTGGCCCGTACGAGCTGGCGGTGTTCGTGCCGACCGCAGGCGAGAGCGGGTGCGCGAACGGCCTCGACGACGACGTAGACACGCTGCTCGACTGCGCGGATCCGGACTGCACCTTCGATCCGGCGTGCGCCGAGGACTGCACCAACGGGGTGGATGACAACGACAACTTCGACGTGGACTGCCAGGACCTCACCTGTACGCTCGACCCGGCCTGCGTGGAAGACTGCGCCAACCTCGTCGACGACGACGGCGACGACGCGGTGGACTGCGCCGACGGGTACTGCGCCGACGATCCGACCTGCACCGCGCAGGTCTGCCCGGAGGACACCGCCGCCGGGGTGCTGCCGATCACCGTGTCGGGCACGACGTTCGGGTTGACCGGAGACAACGCGGGCTCTTGTGGGGGCTCCGAAGCGTCGGACGCGACCTGGGCGTTCACCGCCCCGGCCGACGCCGACTACACGTTCTCCACCACCGGCTCGCTGTACGACACTGTGCTGTACGTGCTCGACGGGTGCGGCGGGCCGGAGCTCGCGTGCAACGACGACACCAACGGCCTGCAGTCGCGGGTCCGGGTCCCGATGCTCGCCGGGCAGACCGTGATCGTGGTGGTCGACGGGTACCTGGCGAGCTCGGGCGACTACACGCTCCGGATCCAGTGAGCTCACCGCGGCCCTACCGCGGTGGGAGGCACCCGAGCTCGCGGCCCACGTCGACGAACGCCGCGATCGCGCGCTCGAGGTGCGCGCGGTCGTGACCAGCGCTGATCTGGACCCGGATCCGCGCCGCCCCCTTCGGCACCACCGGGAACGAGAACCCGATCACGTAGATCCCGTGCTCGAGCATCCGATCGGCGAACCGCACCGCCAGCGACGCGTCGCCGAGCATGATCGGCACGATCGGGTGCACCCCGGGTCGGATCGCGAACCCCGCGAGCGTCATCTGCTCGCGGAAGAACCGCGTGTTCTCCTCGAGCTTGTCCCGCAGCGCGGTGCTCGCCGAGAGCTTGTCGAGCGCGCAGATCGCGGCCCCGGTGATCATCGGCGCGAGGGTGTTCGAGAACAGGTACGGCCGGGACCGCTGGCGCAGCAGCGCGACGATCTCGGCCCGCCCGGAGACGAACCCGCCCGAGGCGCCGCCGAGCGCCTTGCCCAGCGTGCTGGTGATCACGTCGACCCGGCCCATCACGCCGCAGTGCTCGATCGAGCCCCGGCCGGTCGAGCCGACGAACCCGGTCGCGTGGGAGTCGTCGACCATCACCATCGCGCCGAACGCCTCGGCGAGGTCACACACCCGGTCGAGCCGCGCGATGTCCCCGTCCATCGAGAACACGCCGTCGGTCGCCACCAGGATCCGCCGCGCGCCGGCGTTGCGCGCCTCGACCAGCTTGCGCTCGAGGTCCTCGAGATCGTCGTGGTCGTACCGGTACCGCATCGCCTTGCACAGCCGGATGCCGTCGATGATCGAGGCGTGGTTCAGCGCGTCGGACACGACCGCGTCCTGCTCGCCCAGCAGCGTCTCGAACACCCCACCGTTCGCGTCGAAGCACGACGAGTACAAGATGGTGTCGTCGGTCTGGAGGAACGCGCTGACCTTGGCCTCGAGCTGCTTGTGCAGGTCGAGCGTCCCGCAGATGAACCGCACCGACGACATCCCGAACCCGTACCGGTCGAGGGTGTCCTTGGCCGCCTGCACCAGGTCGGGGTCGTCGGCGAGCCCGAGGTAGTTGTTGGCGCAGAAGTTCAACACTTCGCGCTCGGTGGTCCCGGACGCCACCCGGATGTCGGCCGCCTGGGGCGACACGAGCACGCGCTCGGACTTGAACGTCCCCGCTGCGCGGATCGCGTCCAGCTCCTCCTGCAACGACTCACCCACCGACCCGTACATCTGGCCTCCGGGCGACGTGACTAACATCGACTGGCGTTCGGGCGCTTCTACGGCTACTCGTTCGACTGGTCTGACTCAGGAGCTGTCATGCGCCTCGCACCCGTGTTGTTGACTGTCGCCGCCTGCGGCTCCCAGAGCCCGGCCTCGTTCCCGATGCCCGATCACAAGGCCGTGATCGACCTGTTCGTGATGTCGCAGTGTCCGTACGGCGTCGAGGCCGAGAAGCTGGTCACTCCGCTGAAGGAGAAGCTCGGCGACGCGCTCGAGATCAAGATCAACTACATCGGTCAGACCCAGGACGGCGAGTTCAAGTCGCTGCACGGCCCGAACGAGGTGAAGGGCAACATCGCGCAGCTGTGCGCGAACAAGCAGGCCCCGGCGAAGAACCTCGAGTTCATCGCGTGCCAGAACGAGGCGGTCAAGCAGGTCGCCGACAACTGGAAGGACTGCGGGTCGTCGCTCGGCCTCGACGTGGCCGCGCTCACCACCTGCATCGACGGTGACGAGGGCAAGGAGCTGCTCACCGCCTCGTTCGCGCTGGCGACCGAGAAGAAGGCGCGCAGCTCGCCCACGATCCTGGTCGACGGCGCTCCGTACAAGGGAGCCCGGCGCGAGAACGACCTGCTCCGCTCGATCTGCGTCACCTACGGCGAGCAGGCCCCGCCGCTGTGCAAGGACATCCCCGAGCCGCCGGTGATCAACGCGGTGTTCCTGTCCGACGACCGGTGCAAGGAGTGCGACATCCACCCGCTGGAGGACAAGCTCCGCGGGCAGATGCCGGGGCTGAAGGTCCAGCACATGGACGTGAAGGCCGCCGACGGCGAGGCGATGTACACGAAGCTCCAGGCCGCCGACCCGAACTTCAAGTTCCTGCCGGCGGTGCTCCTCACCACCGCGGAGCTCGAGAAGGACGCGGACGCGCAGAAGGGCCTGCAGCGGTTCCTCGCCGCGGTCGGCACCAGCGAGTACACCTCGCTGCGGGTCGGCGGGAAGTTCGATCCGAAGGCCGAGATCTGTGACAACACGACCGACGACGACGGCGACGGCCTGGCGGACTGCGCCGACGACGGCTGCTCGGGCCAGCTGCTGTGCCGCGAGGCGATGCCCGGCAAGCTCGACCTGTTCGTGATGTCGCAGTGTCCGTACGGCGCGAAGGCCCTGCTCGCGACCCACGCGCTGGTCGACTCGTTCGGCGGCGACGTGGACCTCACCGTGCACTACATCGGCGACATCAAGGATGGCGCGCTGTCGTCGATGCACGGCCAGGCCGAGGTCGACCACGACATCCGCGAGGTCTGCGCCCAGGCGAAGTACCCGAACGACTACCAGTACCTCGACTTCATGGCGTGTATCTCGAAGGACTACAAGAAGGCCGACTGGGAGGCGTGCGCGCGCGAGTCGAAGATGGATCCGGCGGTGATCCAGGCGTGCTTCGACGGTGAGGGCAAGGACCTGCTCACCAAGAGCTTCGCCTCCGCGGCCGAGCTCGACATCGGCTCGAGCCCCACGTTCCTGATCAACAACAAGCGCACGTTCAACGCGGTGGCCCCCGACGCGCTGCAGAAGCAGATCTGTCAGGACAACCCGACGTTCGAAGGGTGCGGCGCGGTGGTGACCACCGACGCGGCCACCGCCGCCCCGGTGCCCGCCGGCGCGTGTGGCGACTGACCCGACCCCCAGAACCCACGAAGTGAGCCACCGCCGCCCGGACCTCGTTCGGGCGGCGGTCTCGTCGAGGGGTCAGGCCCCTTGGCGAGGATTTCGGCTCGCGTTAGACCTCTGGCATCCAAAGGAGCACGCGTCGATGGACGACCCCGGCGGTAGTACCAACCACCCCCAAGCGGTCCGCGCCTCCGCGTAGCGCCCGACGGGTGCTCGCGCTGGCGCGGCCAGCGGAGCACCCATGTCCCTGCACGATACCCCGACCATCGGTCCTGGCGTTCTGCTGGATCCGGTGGGCACCGATCCGGCCGAGTACCGGCTCGCGTCCCGGCCTCAGCCGACCGAGCGCCTGCTCGACCGGTGGCCGCAGACCCCGCGCGACGAGCGCCTGACCGCGTTCCGAACCCTGCCCGACGGGGCAGACGACGACTTCTTCCTGTCGCTGTCCACCGAAGACCAGGCCGAGCTGCTCGAGCTGCTGCCGCCGATCGAGCGGCGCCTGTGGTTGCGCGTGCTCGCGCCCGACGACGCGGCCGACGTGATCCAGCACGTGGCGCCGGGCGACCGCGCCGCGCTGATGGCATTGCTCGACGACCCCACCCGGCGGGAGGTGGCGGCGCTGCTGGCATACGCCGAGGACCAGGCCGGCGGGCTGATGAGCCCCCGGTTCGCCCGGCTCCGCCCCGACACCAGCGTGGGCGAGGCCGTGCGGTACCTCCGGCAGCAGGCCCGCTCCGGGCTCGAGACGATCTACGTGGCGTACGTGGTCGACTCCGCGCAGCGCCTGGTGGGGGTGGTGTCGTTCCGCGAGCTGTTCGCCTGCCCCGACGCCACCCCGGTGTCCGAGGTGATGCGCACCGAGTGGATCTCGGTCGCGCCCGACACCGACCAGGAGACGGTGGCGCAGCTGATCGCCCGCCACGACCTCGCGGCCGTGCCGGTGGTCGACGCCGAGGGCGTGCTCCGCGGCATCGTCACCGTCGACGACATCGTCGACGTGGTGCAGGAAGAGGCGTCGGAGGACATCCACAAGCTCGGCGGCATGTCGGCGTTGGAGCTCCCGTACCTCCAGACCAGCCTCGCCACCATGGTGCGCAAGCGGGCCGGGTGGCTCGCGGTGTTGTTCCTCGGCGAGCTCCTCACCGCGTCCGCGATGGCCACGTACCAGGCCGACATCGAGCGCGCGGTGGTGCTCGCGGTGTTCGTCCCGCTGATCATCTCGTCGGGCGGGAACTCGGGCTCGCAGGCGGCGACCCTGATCATCCGCGCGATCGCGCTCGGTGAGGTCGCGCTCGCCGACGCGTGGACCGTCATCCGGCGTGAGCTCGCGTCGGGGGTGGTGCTGGGCGGCGTGCTCGGCGCGCTCGGCCTCGCGCGGGTGCTGATCGGCGAGGCCCTGTTCGGCGCTTACGGAGACCACGCCCTGGGCATCGGGCTCACGGTCGCGTGCTCGCTGGTGGGGGTGGTGATGTGGGGCACCCTGTCGGGCAGCGTGTTGCCGCTGGTGATCCGCCGGATCGGGTTCGACCCGGCGAGCGCGTCGGCGCCGTTCGTCGCCACCCTGGTCGACGTGACCGGGCTCGTGATCTACTTCAGCGTGGCCCACCTGTTCCTGGGGGGGACGCTGCTGTAGCGCCGCGGGTGAGCTGGAGCCGCGGCCCGCCCTCGTCCAGTCGCCCCTGGTCGAGGCGGGCCCGCGCGCCGGCGTCCCCGCGCAGGTTCGCCTCCCAGAACAACGTGGTGGCCTCGAGCACCCCGGGGAGCAGCTCCTCGTCGGCGCGGAACCGGAGGCCGCTCACCCCGCCCAGGGCGTGGGTGCCGCCCTCCAGGTACAGCAGCCACTTGTCGGGGGAGCCCAGGCCCCGGTACGGCTCGAGCCGCCAGTCGGGGGCTTGCCCGCCCATCCCGCGATCCTCGGAGCCCGTGACCACCATCGCCGGCGCGGTCAGGGTGGCGTACGACCGCTCGGTGAGGCCGCCCCCGGTCCCCTGGGGCGACATCAGCAGGATCGCGTCCGCGCGGGGCTCTGCGAACCGGGTCGAGCCGGCGTGGGTCACCCCGCCACACAACATCGAGGTGTGCGCGCCGAACGAGTGCCCGCCGATCCCCACGTGCTCCGCGTCGACCCGGTCGGCCGGGGCGCCCGCCTGCGCCACCACCCGATCGAGGTGATCGAGCACCAGCGCGACCTCACCCGGACGCTCGTCCCACGAGGCGATCGACTCGAGCGTCGGGGTGCGCGACACGATCAGCGCGCGCCGCTCCTCACTCGACGCCTCCGCGAGGGAGTCGGGGTGGGTCGGCTGCACCACCAAGAACCCGTGCTCCGCCCACGCGCGCGCGAGCGGCTGGTAGTTGTCGCCCGAGCCGCCGAGCCCGTGGGAGAACACGATCACCGGCATCGGCCCGTCGCCGTCGGCCCAGGTCACCCGGACCTTCAGCGGGTCACCGGCGCGCTCGAGCGCGATCGCCTCCGAGTGCACCGACCCTGCGGACGCGTCCCCACACCCACCGACCCACGGCAACCACACGGGCGACCTCCACCCACCCCATCACCTGGTGGTGTTTCTGCTGTGTGGCCCGGCGGTGATCCACTGGACACGACCCGCCCGGTGCACAGAGGAGGCCCGAGGAGGATCGATGGCTGGCATCTTCCGCTGCCCGGCGTGCGGCGGGTTCAACCGGGTCGACGCCGGCCGCCACGGCCCGAAGTGTGGGCGGTGCAAGGCCTCGCTGCCGACCGACGGCGCGCCGGTGTCGACGAGTGACGACCAGCTCGAGGAGCTGATCCGCACCAGCCCGGTGCCGGTGCTGGTCGACTTCTACGCCGACTGGTGCCAGCCGTGCCGGATGTTGTCCCCGGTGTTGGCGGAGCTCGGCCACAAGCACGCCGGGCGGCTGGTGGTGGCGAAGGTCGACACCGAGCGGCACCCGCGGGTCGCGTCGTCGCTGCGGGTCGAGGGGATCCCGGCGGTGTTCCTGTACCGGGGCGGGCGGGTGG
>JBEBJC010000690.1:0-4812 GCA_040080105.1 Myxococcota bacterium | reverse complement strand
CTCCCCTCTGGGGTGAGGGGCCTGGGGAAAGCGTGCTTCACCCCTGCTCTAACCGGCCCCCTCTCCCCTCTGGGGAGAGGGTTGGGGTGAGGGGCCTGGGGAATTCCGCAGGACGGAGTCCGAGGACCAACAACTCCGCAGGACGGAGTCCGAGGACCAACAATTCCCCGGTCGCGGCGAATCAGTGGGTCGGGGCGGGCAACAGCCCGTGCTCCGCCAGCAGCTGCTCACACTGGGCGAGGATCGCCTTGCGGGTCACGATCCCCATCAGCACGCCGCGCGAGTCGACCACCGGCACGAAGTTCTGCTCCGCCGCCACCGCGAGAAGCTGGCGGATGTCGGTGTCGACCCCGACCGCGTGGTGGTCGAGCCGGCGCGGCACCTGCGACAGGGGCACGTCGTCGCCGGGCGGGCCCGCGTCTGCCAGGTAGAACAGCAGGTCCCCCTCGGTCAGGGTGCCCACGTAGTGGCCGCGGGCGTCGATCAGCGGCACCGCGGTGAACCGGTGCTGCCGCAGCGCGTGCACCGCGTCGGCCACCACCGACCGCACCTCCAGGCACGCCACCCGGGCCACCGGGGTCAGGAAGAACGCGAGGTTCACCACCCCTCCCGCGCACCGGTCTATCCCTCGGGGGCCCCGGCTTCGAGGGCCGCGACGAAACGTGGCTCACCCGTCGCGGCGGAGGCGCCCGGCAGACAACATCCCGTCGAGGTGCTCGCGCCACGCCCGGTCCGGCAGCGACAACATCCGCCCCGCCGCCGCGAGCAGGTCGACCTCCTCCGCGGTCAACACCCCGTCGGCGGCGACCGCCTCGGCCACGAGCTCGACCACCCCGAGCTTCTCGCCGGTGGTGAGCACGTCGGACAGCTCCACCTGTGCCCGGTCGCGCGCCTCGTCGAACGCCGGCGTCAGGTGGCCCCCCGCGTCGACGAACCCGAACCGCCGCAGCTCGGTCATCGGGAACGCCTGCTCGAGCCAGTCGAGCTCGGCCCCGTCGACGCTGCCGTCGGATCGGATCGCCTCGAGCAGCAGGTGGTAGGTGAACGCCACCTGAAGGTGTCGATGGTCTTCGGGCATGGCCCGAGGGTAACCGGCGGCGTTTGTGACGTCGTGTACCAGGGGCGTGACGGGTGTGCGTCTGCCCGATTAGCGGACTCGTGGTTGGGGGAGCCGTGGAGTTCGAGGTGTGGATCGCGGGCCGGGTGGCGGCCGGCGCGGCGGGGTTCACCCCCGACGCGCGAGGGCTCCGGTACACCGGGCCCGCTACCGGGGTCACGTTCCGCGTGGAGCCCGAGGGCGATGGGTGGCGGCTCGTGCTGCCGGTCCCGTGCTCCGAGGTCCACCTGGTCGAGGCCCTCGAAGTGTTGCTGCTCGACGGCGCCGATCCGGCGGTGTCCGAGGCGTTCTCGGTGGTCAACGAGGTCGCGCACCGGATGGTGGTGAGCGGGGTCGTGCGCGCGCTGCCGCGGGCCACGAACCGGGCGATCTGGACCTGGAACCGGCAGCGCCGGGCCTACGGCGACCGGCTGGTGTCGGTGGAGAACGTGGCTTGTGCGCCGGCGCGGGTCCAGTGGGTCGCGCCGGCCGGAGACCCGGCGGCGGTGCTGACCGCCGCGTCGTGGTCGCAGCTGCTGCCGATCGCGCTGCCCGAGGTCGACCTCGTGTTCGTCACGCTCGACCACCACACGTTGGCGGTGCCGCAGATCGCGCTGCGCCCGTGGCTCGAGCGGTCGATCCGGCGCGGCGCCGACCACGAGTTCGGCCGGTCGGGCGTCGCGTACCGGTGTGGCCTCGGCCACTGGCTGTTCGACGAGGACCCGCCCGACGACCTGATCGACCTCGTGCGCACCGTGGGGTCGGACCGGCCGTTCGTGCGCCTCGGCGCGGCAGATGTGCTCGATCGCGAGACCGTGCGGGAGGCCCGCGCGTCGATCGGGGCCGCGGTCACCCTCCCTCCGGCTCCTCCGCGGCTGTAGGCGGGCGGCTTTGGGGCGGGTCCCCGGGCGGCGTGGTACGGTCCGCGCCGCTGGGAGGATCCGAAAAATGGCCCTGTTCGCCGTACGAGCGGTGTGGATGATCTCCGGGTGTGCGCTGGAGCTCGACCCCGCCCCCGACGACGCGTGGCTGGTGTACGACCCGGTGTCCGGCCACATCCCGTCGCCCAACGATCTGGTGCGCGACGCGGAGGCGGGGCACCTGGCGCTGCCGCTCGACGACGCGCTGCCGGCGGCGGAGAACGGGTTCCGCGAGCTGCTCGACCAGCAGGACGGGTGGTCGTCGGCGGCGCCGATCACGTTCTCGGTCACCGCCCCGCTCGACCCGGCGTCGCTGGTGGGCGGGGTCACCGTGTACCGGTGGGGCGCGGCGCCGGTGGCGGTCGACGGGCTGGTGCCGGTCGTGGCCGACGACCAGGTGTCGGTGAGCGTCCCGCCGCCGGTCACCGGGTGGGAGCGCGGCGAGACCTACGTGGTGGTCGCGCGCGGGGGCCCGTCGGGCCTGCGCACCGTCGACGGCCGGCCGATCGGCCCCGACGCCGTGTTCGTGCTGCTGAGCGCGCCCGAGACCCTGCTCGGCCACGATCGGGCCGTCCCGGGGGCCACTTTGGCCGAGCGCACCGCGTCGCTCGAGGTGCTCGAGGCGACCCGGGTGCAGCTGCAGCCGATGTTGACCGAGGTCGAGCGGGTCGGGGTCCCGCGGTCCGAGCTCGCGGCGCTGTTCTCGTTCACCGTGACCCGGCGGCCCGAGCTGGCGATGGACCCGGTGAGCCAGCGGGTGCCCGTGCCGTTCGATCTGCTGATCGACCCGGCCACCGGCCTGGTCGCGCTGCCACCCGCCCCCGACGACGACGACCTCACGATCCGCGCGAAGTCGGTGCTGAACACCTACAACGGGTTCTCGCTCACCGGTGACCTGGTGTTCGAGGTCACGGCGCCGGTGACCGCGGCCTCCCTCGGCGACCGGGTCGAGCTGTGGACGACCGCCGGGGAGCAGCTCGGCGCCACCACCACTTTGTGGAACGACGCCGGCCCGTGCCCGCCCGACGGGTCGGACTGTCGGTACGTGGTGGTCGACCCCGAGCAGGTGCCGCTCACCCCAGGGCAGACCTACGCGGTGGTCGTGCGCGACGGGGTGGTGGGGGTCGACGGCGAGCCGCTCGCCCCGATGGGGATCGGCGCGCTGCTGCGGCTCGACGACCCGGTCGCGGTCGACGGGGACAGCCAGGTGCTCGCGGCGAGTGACGCCGACGCGGCGCGGGTCGAAGGGGTGCGTATCCGCCTCGATCCGCTGCTCGACCGGATCGGCCGCGACGGGATCGTCGCCGCGTGGCCGTTCACCGCGATGAACCCCGAGGCGCACCTGCGCTCGCTGATGACCGTACCGGAGTCGTTCGGCTACGACCCGCAGCCGGTGAAGATCCGCGAGGACGACCTCGGCGAGTTCTTCTCGGACGACGCGCTCGGCTGGCTGTTCCCGCCGTCGGCGAACCTGCTGTGGCCGCTGTACTACTACGACGACGTGCGGGTGCCCGACATCCCGGCGTCGTACGGGACCCGGGTGATCGAGGGCGCGATCCCGAGCCCGTACTTCCTCGACCCGACCACCCGCGCGTGGGTCGAGCCGGGTGAGCTGCAGCAGGTGAAGTTCGTCGCGACCGTGCCCACCCAGGTCTCGCCGAACGAGCCGATCCCGGTGGTGATCTTCACCCACGGCGTGCTGGCCGATCGGCGGTGGGTGGTCACCGTGGCGAGCCAGTTCTCGAAGCACGGGATGGCCACCGTGAGCATCGACCTGCCGTACCACGGCGACCGCGCGTACTGCGTGAACGGCAGCCTCGCGGCGCTGCCGAACTTCTTGCCCCCGGTGCTCCGCCCCGACGCGCAGGACCTGGTCGGGCCGGCGTACGACCTGATGAGCGACCTGATCTCGCTCCACCCGTGCAAGTCCGGCGCGTACGCGACCTGCAGCCCGACCGGGCAGTGCCTCGACCCGAGCGGGGTGCCCGAGGGGTTCGCGTCGTTCCCGCCCGACCCGCCGATCGTCGACGTGCGGCCCGCCTCCGGCGCCGCGATGTTGAACATGGCCGACCTGCCGTACGTGCCGGCCCACCTCGACCAGGCGCTGGTCGATCTGGCGGCGCTCCGGTACTCGCTGCAGAACGGCGACTGGGAGAGCGTGCTCGGGCAGAAGATCGGCACCAGCCAGTTCGGCTACGCGGGGCACTCGCTCGGCTCGATCCTCGGCGCGGTGTACGCGGCGGTCGACCCCACGATCTCGCGCGCGGTGCTCAACGTGCCGGCGGCGAACGTGGTCGAGGTGTTCGTGCACAGCCAGCAGTTCTCGCCCCAGCTCGAGACGTTCGTGGCGTCGCTCGAGGTGGAGGAGGGGTCGTGGGAGTACCACGAGCTGCTGAACGCCTCCCACTGGCTCGCCGACGCGGTCGACCCGGTCGCGGTGGCCCACGTGTGGCGGGCGGAGGACGACCGGCTCACCGGGTTGATCCAGATCGACCGGGTCGACCCGACCAGCGGCGACATGGTGATCCCGAACTTCACCAGCGACCTGCTGGTGGAGGTGACCGGGCTCGAGTCGCGCGACTACCCGTCCACGCTGCACGTGGACCTGCTGATGCCCACCGACGTGGGCGACGCGATGGTGGTGGACATGGCGAACTTCATCGCGGGTGTCCAGTGATCGCGTGGGTCGCCGCGGCCTGGGCCGGCGGGTTCGAGGTGGCGGAGCAGTCGGCGGTGGCGTCGGGGACGGGCCACGCGTCGACCGCGCGCGACGCGGATCCGGCGGCGGCGTGGTTC
>JBEBJC010000689.1:0-4816 GCA_040080105.1 Myxococcota bacterium | reverse complement strand
CCCCCACCCCGTCCCCCGGGCGTCCCAAGGCGCTCCGCTGGTTGTCCTCAACCTTATCCACAGCCCCGATCGGACACGCCCGGTGCGGTTCGCGCCGATTGTCGTGCTTGTACGAATACAAACACGTGCAGCCGCGCGTCCGGTCTCCCGGGGCGCGGCTCGGTTCGTCCGCAGATCGCGCAACGTGCGCAGGCGGCTCAGGCGCGCAGCAGCCCTTGCTCGATCAGCCGGACCTTGTAGGCGAGGTCGGGCTGGCTCGACAGCTCGTCCTTCACCTTGCGGTACCCGTGTTGGATCGTGGAGTGGTCTCGATCGCCGAACTCGCGGCCGAGCTCGGGGAACGACAGGTTCGTGTGGACTCGCGCGAGGTACATCGCGATGTGGCGGGGCCCGGTGAGGGTGCGGGTGCGCTTGGTGCCGGTGATGTCGGCGGAGCGCAGGTTGTGGAACTTCGCCACCGCCTCGATGATGCCGGCGACCGTCATCGTGGCGGGGGGCGGGTCGAACAGCGACGGCAGGCGCTTGCGGGCCCACTCGATGGTCAGCGGCTCCGACTGGTACACGCTGTGCAAGGCCTGCAGCCGGTTGAGCAGGCCCTCGAGCTCGCGGATGTTGCCCGCCACCAGGCTCGCGATGGCGTCGGCGAGGTCGGCGGGGACCTGCAGCCGCAGCGCGTCGGCCTTCTGGCGCAGGATCGCCACCAGGGTCTCGCGGTCGGGCGCCTGCATGTCGGCGAGCAGCCCCCCTTCGAACCGGGTGCGCAGTCGAGGCTCGAGCTTGTCGATCTCGCGCGGCACCACGTCGGCGGTGAGCACGATCTGCCGCCCCGAGCTCTGCAGGGCGTTGAACGTGTGGAAGAACTCCTCCTGGGTCCGCTCCTTCCCGGACAGGAACTGCACGTCGTCGACCAACAGCACGGTCGCGCGGCGGCGGTACTTCGCGCGGAAGTCGTCCATCCGCTTGTACCGGAGGCAGTTGATCATCTCGTTCATGAAGTCTTCGGCCGTGACGTACACGATCCGCGACGAGTCTACGTTCTCGAGCACCCGGTTCGCGATCGCGTGCATCAGGTGGGTCTTGCCGAGGCCGGTCGACCCGTAGATGAACAACGGGTTGTAGTTCCGCGCGGGGTGGTCGGCTACCGCGCACGCCGCGGCGTGGGCGAACTTGTTGCACTCCCCGATGACGAAGTTCTCGAACGTCTGCGACGCGTTGACGCCGAGCCCGCGCGGGCCACGCTCGAGGTCGAGCTCGAGCGCCGGCATCGGCTCCTCGGCCGTGGGCTCGTCGCGCCAGCTGAACCGCACCTCGACGCCCGGCTTCCCGAGCAGGGTGGACGCCTCCCGCTCGAGGTCGGCGAGGTAGTTGTCGGCGATCCACTCGGCGTAGTACCGGTTCGAGACCTCGACCGTCAGGCCCTCCTCGTCGAGCTGGATCGGAGTGGCGTTCTTGAGCCACACCTCCACGTCCTGGCTCCCGATCCGACGCCGCATCGCGTCGAGCAAGGAATCCCAGAACCTCGAGAATTCGATGTCCGTCCTGACCATACGTACACACGCCAGCCTGATGAACCGCTTGTCACTCCGCGCACCTCGCCGACCGTGGCTCGGCAGGGGTCACCCGCGCTCCGGCGCCGTCTCTTCGTGCGAGCCCCTGGGTTCGCTACGCTCGAGACGCTTCGGGAGCCCGTCGAACCACTGCCTCCACGGCCCCGCGGCCGAAACGAAGTTCGCACGATGTCGGTTCCGACACGTGCAGCTCACACGGGTTCACCAGACTCATTGGGGGGTTGGGGGGTACACACGGTATCCGATGCCCCCCGGGCCGTACAGCACACCGAGTGCTGATCCCGGTGGGTCCTAGATCCCCCGGCGGGCCCGTCCGATCGCGATCGGGGGGATCGCCGGATCGCGGGTCGACTGGAGCCCGGTGCTTGCCAGCGCCCGACCGATGCGATACCCGGGTTGGGCTCGGTCGTCGGGGCTCCCCCGTCGACCCTCGTCGGGTTCCGATCCCGACGGGTGGCCCTCCGATCCCGGTCGGGTGGCCCCTCCTTCGACAATATGCCCCTCGACGCCACGGTGTGCGCGGGGAGTCCGCCCGGACGGAACGATCGACGACGGTCGTGGGCGGATCATCGGGAGTCGGTGATGAAGCGGACGTACCAGCCCTCGAAGATCAAGCGGCGGCGGGCCCACGGGTTCCGGGCTCGGATGGCCACCCCGGGAGGTCGCAACGTGTTGTCGCGTCGTCGGCGGAAGGGCCGCACCCGGCTCGCGCCGACCGCGCCGAGCAAGCGGCACTGAGTGACCGCCCCGGGCCCGGATCCTCGGGTCCGCAAGGTCTCCCGCGCGCCCTCCGACTGCGTCGGAGCCCTGATTTCGATCGGGTGCAGCGCGGCGGCCGCCGGATCCACCTACCCCACCTCGTCGTGGTGGTGCTCGTTCGTGCGGGCCCGACCCCTCGTTTCGGGCTCGCTGTGAGCCGCAAGGTGGGCAACGCCGTGGTCCGGAACCGGGTGAAGCGGTGGTTGCGCGAGTCGATCCGCCGCCAGCGCGGAGGTCTCGACAGCGTGGACGTGGTGTTCATCGCCCGTCCCACCGCCGCGAGCGCGGGATATGGCGCGGTGTTCGCGCAGGTGGGCGACGCGTTCGATCGGATCCGCTCTGGGGATCGGTCGATGAGGGAGCGGCGGTAGATGGATCGGCGGACCCTGCTCGCGATGGTGTTGTCCCTCGGGATCTACTACGGGTGGCTGTGGCTGCACCCGCCCAAGCCGCCGGAGGAGCTGGCGCCCGAGCCGGCTCCGGTGCCGGCCGCCGCGCCCGCACCCGCGGTGGTGTCGGCGCCCGCGGGACCGACGCCCGAGCTGGTGACGTTGCCGTTCACCTTCTGCGGGACCGACGGCAAGTTGTCGACCGACGGCGGGCGGCTGCACGACCTGACCATCACCGGATCGACCGGCCCGTACCACGTCAAGCCGCTGTACCAGTGGTTGATCGGGTTCGCTACCGGCTCGTCCGAGACTCCTTGGCTCCCGTACGGTCCCGACCCTGGGGCGGCGGTAGCGCTCGGCGAGCACGCGACCGGGCTCGCGACCGGCGCCGGCCCGCTCCAAGAGCGCGTACCGATGCGGGTGGAGAGCCAGTCTGCGGGCCGGATCGAGCTCGTGGGCACGAGCGGCGCTGGAGTCGAGATCCACAAGGTGTTCACCGAGCGGCGCCTCGAGGGCTCGTGCGCGATCGACGTGGCGGTGACCTACACGAACCGGGGTACCGCTCCGTTCACCGGTGAGACGTGGCTGGTGGTGGGCGACCACGTCACCAAGGCCGCGAGCCGGTACGAGTCGCAGCGAGAGCCGGTGGCGCTGGTCGACGGCGACCTGACCTACGGCGGCCCCCAGGGTGCCGGGTGTGTGCGCCAGGGCACCGCGGTGTCCGACGAGGCCCCCCGGCTCGCGCTCGACGGCCCGGTGTCGTGGTTCGGGCTGTCCGACCGGTACTTCGGGTTCTACGTGGTCGCGCCGCCCGACCCGTCGGCGCGGGCGCGGTTCGAGCGGCTCGGCTCGGGTGAGGAGGCGGTCGACGGCGCGGTGTACGGCTGGTCCGACGCGCTCGCCGCCGGAGCGTCGCGCGCGGCGTCGTTCCACGTCTACGTGGGTCCGAACAACGCGACCGCGCTCGAGCAGGTGGACCCGTCGCTGTCGCAGGCGATCGATCTCGGGTTCTGGGCGTTCTTCGGCTGGCCGTTGTTGTGGCTGCTCCGGCGGTTCCACGGCCTGCTGGGGAACTGGGGCCTGTCGATCATCTCGCTCACGTTCCTGGTGAAGCTGGTGTTCTTCCCGCTGACCCAGTGGTCGTTCGTCGCGGCGCAGAAAATGCAGCAGATCCAGCCCGAGCTGGCGAAGCTGAAGGAGCAGTACGCCGACAACCCGACCGAGCTGAACCAGAAGACGATGCAGCTGATGAGCGAGCGGAAGGTGAACCCGCTTTCGGGGTGCCTGCCGATGTTGCTCCAGATGCCGGTGTGGATCGCGCTGAACCAGGTGATGTTGTCGAGCGTCGACCTGTACCACACCGAGTTCTTGTACTTGAAGGACCTGTCGTCGGCCGACCCGTACCTGGTGCTGCCGTTCGCGATCATGGGGCTGATGTGGCTACAGCAGCAGCTCACGAACATGGCGACCCTCGACCCTGCCCAGCAGCAGGTCATGAAGTACATGCCGTTCATCTTCGGGCTGATGTTCTTCGCGTTCCCGTCCGGTCTGGCGGTGTACGTGTTCGTGAACATGACCCTGTCGATCGCGCAGCAATGGATCATCAAGCGCACGTACGGCGGCCCGGGTGGGTTGCCGGCCACGATGCCGCTCGGATGACCCGGTTTTTCGTTCGGCGGCTACCAAGCCCGCCGTCAATCGTCCGGTTGGTTCCGATCCTGCCGGATTCATGGTTCGACCCCGCCGGGTCCCGGCGACGTTGGGATGGAGAGAGACGATGAACGTTCCGGAGGGCGTGCAGACGGTGACCGTGGAAGGCGGTGACCTCAAGAACGCGATCGGTCAGGCGGCCCAGCAGCTCGGGCTTCATCCTGCGCAGGTCGACTACAAGCTCGACCTGTCGCACTTCCGCACCGCGAGCGGGGCGTCGGTGGCCCGCTCCACCGTGCGGATCGTCGCGTGGGGTTCGGACCGGGACGCACCGTCCGACGGCGCCGGGGCGAGGCTCGACGCGGGCATCGTGCGGGGCGCGGACGGAGGCCGCCCTGCCGACGACGGGGATCGGCCGCCGCGGTCCGACCGCGGGGGTGACCGCGGGGG
>JBEBJC010000688.1:0-4828 GCA_040080105.1 Myxococcota bacterium | reverse complement strand
CCCGCGACTCGCCCTCGGGGACCTGGGGCTCGAACGGGTCCGGCCCCGGCCAGGTCGAGAACTGCGGGCGGAGGAGGCCGAAGTCGGCGCCCCCGGCGCGGGCGGAGGCGCGGGCGGCTTGGTCGGGGGCTTGCGCGCCCGACCGCGCGGCGACGGCGTGTCGTCCTCGTCCGAGTCGTCGTCGTCGTCGCCGTCGTCCTGGGTCAGCGCGGCCATCCGTTGGCGCCACCGCTTGTCTTCGGCGGGCTTGTCGTCGTCCTCCCGCCGATCGTCGTCCTCCTCGGACTCGTCACCGTCGTCGCCGCCAGCGGCGTTCGCGCGACGGTTGCGCGCCTCGAGCCGCTCGCGCAGGTCGTCGTCCTGGCGGCGCGACCGGGCGTCGAGCGCGGTCGGGTCGTGGATCCCGTTCGCCTCGTAATCCTTCTTCTGCAGCTCGTACTCCTTGAGGAGCACCTCGCCGAACAGCTGCTTCCCGCACCTGCAGTGGAACACGAGCTCGAACGCCTGCGCGACGGCGCCGAATGTCCGGTTGTCGCGCTCGATGCTGTAATCCAGCCCGAAGCACTTCGGGCACCGCATCTTGAACGCCATCTCGACAGCTCCGCGTTGTCCGGCCACCCGTCGGCGGGCTACGGCCGTGAAGACCCATGTATGTCGCGCGCCGACGGCCCGGCGGCAAGTGCAACCTACCGTCCCGGAGCCGCCAAATTTCGGCAGCGGGGATTGTCCAACCGTAACCCTCTTTTTACAGATGTGACCACCCGGTGCCGCTCGCAGCTCCGCGCGCATCGGGACGGTTGACACGAGGCTCGCGCCGGCGCTACGCATGCGTGGCCCACAGGGGGAGCGCGATGGCGGATCTGGTACTGGCGATCGATCAAGGAACCACCGGGACCACCGCCCTGGTGGTGAACGAGCGGCTCGAGGTCGTGGCGCGGGCGAACGTCGAGTTCCCCAACTACTACCCCTCCCCCGGGGAGGTCGAGCACGACGCCGACGAGATCTGGGCTTCGGTCGGGCGCGCGGTGCAGTCGGCCTTGGCGGCCGCCGGCGCCACGCCGGACCGGATCGCGGCGATCGGGGTCACGAACCAGCGCGAAACCAGCCTGTTCTGGGACCGCGCGACCGGGCGCCCGATCCATCGAGCGCTGGTGTGGCAGGACCGGCGCACGGCGTCGCGGTGCCGCGGCCTGACCGAGGCGGGCCACGAGGCCCTGTTCCGGCAGCGGACCGGGCTCGTGCTCGACCCGTACTTCAGCGGAACGAAGGCCGAGTGGCTGCTCGACCACGTCCCTGGGGCGCGGGCGCGCGCCGAGGCCGGCGAGCTCGCGTTCGGCACCATCGACTCGTGGCTCGCGTACAAGCTGTGCGGAGCCCACGTCACCGACCCGTCGAACGCCTCGCGCACCCTGCTGTTCGACCTGAACCGGCTGCAGTGGGACCCCGAGCTGTGTGACCTCCTCCGCGTCCCCACCGCCGCGCTCCCGCGGGTGGCGGGCTCGTCGGAGGTGTACGGCCACACGCGGGGCGTCGGGTTCTTGCCGGACGGCATCCCGGTCGCGGGGCTGATCGGTGACCAGCAGGGGGCGCTGTTCGGTCAGGCCTGCTTCCGCGCGGGGATGGCGAAGAGCACCTACGGCACCGGTGCGTTCATCCTGTTGAACACCGGCGACAGGCCCGTCCCCTCGACCCGCGGGATGTTGACCACGGTCGCGTGGACGGTGGGGGGTCGAACCGCGTACGCCCTGGAGGGCAGCGCGTTCGTGGCGGGGGCCGCGGTCCAGTGGCTGCGCGACGGGCTCGGCATCGTCCAGCACGCGAGCGAGATCGAGGCGTTGGCGGCCAGCGTGCCGGACACGGGCGGCGTGACGTTCGTGCCCGCGCTCACTGGGCTCGGCGCCCCCTACTGGCGGCCCGACGCGCGGGGCATCGTCACCGGCATCACCCGCGGCACCACCAAGGCGCACCTGGCCCGGGCGGCGCTCGACGGGATCGCGCTGCAGATCGACGACATCCTGCGCGCGATGTCGGCCGATCTCGGCGCGCCCCTGTCCGAGCTCCGGGTCGACGGCGGTGCGGCAGCGAACGACCTGCTGATGCAGCGCCAGGCCGACCTGCTCGGGGTCACCTGCGTGCGACCCACGGTGGTCGAGACGACCGCGCTCGGCAGCGCGCTGCTCGCGGGCCTCGCGGTCGGCGTGTGGTCGACCGTCGACGAGGTGTCGTCGGCGTGGAAGGAGGATCGGCGGTTCGTGCCGAACGGCGACCCGACCGAGCTCGGCGGCACCCGCGCCCGGTGGGCGGCGGCGGTGGCGAAGGCCTGACACGCACTTCTGGTCTACAGCCCGCGCTCCACCACCTCGAACTGCACCCGACGGTTGGCGGCGCGCCCTTCGTCACTGGTGTTGTCACCGATCGGGCGGGTCGAGCCGTAACCGGTGGCGTACAGCGTCTCGCGCGGCACCCCGAGCGCCACCAACGCCGCGAGCACCGACTCCGCCCGCGCCTGCGACAGGGTGGCGTTCATCGCGGGTGACCCCACGCTGTCGGTGTGCCCTTGGATCTCGATCCGCACGATGTTCGGCTGGGACTTCAACACCCGCGCGACCTCGGCCAGGATCGGCGCGCCATCGGGACGGAGTGTGGCGAGGCCGAAGTCGAACTGCACCATCTCCTGGATCCGAACCGACTCTCCGGCCATCACCGCGGTCGCTGGCGTGAGCTCGAGCACCAGCGGCTGCGGATCCGAGCCCAACACCACCTCGAGTGCACCCGCTGCGGCGAGATCCCCGCTCGCCGCGAACACCTCGTACCGCCCCGGCCGGAGCGAGTGGTCCACCGCGCCGTCGGCGCCGGTCGCGCCCGACGGGACGTCGGACGGGCCCCGGAAGCTGACGATCGCGTCGATCGGTTCCCCTCGGGCGTCGACCGTGTTCACCGACACCCGGCTCGTGATCCACTCGAGCGGGACCGTGAGCCCCAGCGCCTGTCCGGCCTCGAGCGACACCGACCGCGGGGCAGACGGCTGGAAGTCCGGCGCCGACACCAGCAGCAGGTACGAGCCGGGCGGGAGCTTCCGCCCGAGCACCGTGCCGCCGACCTCCCCCTCACCGAGCTTGGCGTCGCCGAGGAGCACCCTCGGATCATCGACCGGCTGCCCGTCCGGATCGACCACCCGGACCATCAGGTCCGCGAACGCGGCGTCCACCGGCTTGATCTCCACGTCGACCGTGGTGAGCTTGGTGGTCTTCACCTCGAACTCGCCCTGCCACACTCCGGCGCTGCTGGTCACGACCGCCGCCCACAGACCTCGCGAGGCGGTGGTCACCCGCTCCCCTCGCGTGTCGACCGGCATCGGGCGGGTGGCCTGCTCCCCGGAGAACAGCCGCACGAGGGCGTCGGCCGCCGGCGCCCCGGCCGACGTGACCCGGAACTTCAACGCGTATTCGGCCCAGTCCAGCACGATCGTGTGTACGTCGGCCTTGCCCGGCGCAGGCGGCAGATCCTTCACCTCGACCCCGACCCGCTTCGACGCGTACCCGTCCGGCGGACGGATCTCGACCTGGTGCGGGCCTTTGGCGACGCCGTCGAACCATGCGGTGCCGTCGGCGGTGCGGCCGAGCGGGAAGCCGTCGACCCACACCGCCGCCCCGTCCACGCTCCGTCCGTCCGGATCGGTGACCAGCAGCGACAGGACCGAGCCGCCCACGAACGGCTGCAGCACGATGTCGACCCGCTGCAGCGATCCGTCGAGGCTCACCTCGAACTCGCGCTGCTGCACTCCGTACTCGGCCGAGATCGCCGTCACCGTCCAGGAGCCCTCCTCGGGCAACACCTGGCGGAGCCGGCCGGTGGAGCCGACCTCGGCTCTCACAGGGGGCGAGGCCTTGCCGGCCGCGCCGTTCCTGTCGAACGAAACCTTGACGGCCACCGGACCGTCGGGGCCGCGCACGGACACCTCGACCGCGCCGCGCCGATACCGGATCTGCTCGACCCTCTCTTGCAGACCGTCGGCCAGGACGATCGAATGGCGGAGTGGCTCGAGGTCGGGGCCACCCACCTCCAGCACCCGCGCCCCACCTGCGAGGGGACCGATCCGAAGCGTGCCGCCGGTCGAGGTGGCGCCGACCGAGGCGCCGTCGATCGCCACCGTGGCGCCCTCCACCGGTTCCCCCGTCGGGCCGACGACCCGCAGCTCCAGCTCGGCGCTGCCCTGCTCCATCGGCTGGAACACCACCAGCACTTCGATCAGGTCGATGCGATCTTCGGTGACCGCCAGCTCGCGCTGTTGGATACCGAACGTCGGCGACGACACGATCGCGAGCCACTGGCCCGCAGACAACACCTGGGTCCGCTCTCCCGACCCACCGATCGGCATCGGCGCGAGGCGGGCGTTGCCTACGAACCGCACGACCGCGTCGGTGACCGGCGCGCCGGCGGCGTCCTTCACCACCACCCGCACCGTCCCGGGCTGCCGCTGGAGGACGACCGAGCGAGCGACGCCGGCGCTGTCGAGCACGAAGGTCATCGACTGCCCGGTGAACGACTCGTGCTGCACGACCACCGCGTGATCGCCCGCGGTGAGCCCAGCCACCTGTAGGTACCCGCCGTCGGCCGTGGTGCCCACCGGCAACCCGTCGATCGCCACCCGGACGCCCGAGATCGGGACGCCGTCCGGATCGGTGATCCGCAACGTGGCCCGCGCCGGCCCACCCTGATCGACGATCGCCACCGCGTCGAGCGGGAGCGGCGGCGCGCCGGTGGCGGAGACCTCCACCACCCGCGACTGGCTGGCCAGCCCGGATCCGGCCTGTGGGACGATCTCGAC
>JBEBJC010000687.1:0-4849 GCA_040080105.1 Myxococcota bacterium | reverse complement strand
GCCCATCCCGCCCTGGCCGCCCATCCCGCCGTTGCCGCCGTCACCGCCCGACGAGACCACCACCAGCTGGCCCGACTCCGGCGAGACCGCGCGGTAGTGGTGGGTGCCCGTGTCGAGCTCCTCCACGTCGATCTGGAGCACCGGCGCGCCGGTGCGCGGCTCGGTCGCGAGGGAGGTGCGCACGTGGACCTCGGGGCCGGCCTTGCCGTCTTGCCCGGGGAACCCGTCCTCGGCGTCGGTGCCGCGGGCCGGGCTCGGGATCCCGTCGTGGCCGCGGTTGCCGTCGTCGCCCCGCCGGCCGGCGAACGTGAGCTCCACCACGCAGTCGTACCGCATCGGCACCGCCACCTGCGCCCGGACGTTCGGGTCGCCGTCGAGCGACACCTCGAGCGTGCCGACCTTGCCCCAGGTGAACCGCGCGTCGAGCGGCATCGTGATGTCGCCCTTGTCGGTCACCGGCCCGAAGTCCCACGCGACCGCGAGCCCGTCGTTCGGGCCGAACCGGACCTTGCTCTTCTTACCGCGGTCGTCCACCGCGGTCACCACGAGCTCGGCCGCCTCCCCCGGGCACAGCCCGTCGATCGGGGCGATCACCAACGAGGTGACGCCGGTAGCGCCGTGTGCCAACCCAGAAACCAACGCCCACATGGTCACCTCGCCGTGCCCTGGGACGGTACCCGACCTCAGGGCCCGGCGTCGACCGATTCCGGTACGACTTCGCCGCGGATCGTGAGCGCGCGGGCCACCGACAAGCCCTGCTCGTCGCGCGCCCGCAGGGTGATCCGGTTCGGCCCCGGCGCGAGCTCCAGCGTCGGCGCGAGGCCCAGCTGCGCCCCCGACCCCGGCACCCACGCGATCTTCTCGCCGTTGACCGTGACCACCACCTGCTCGATCCGCCCGTCGTCGGCGACCTCGACCGGCAGCGTCAGCGGACCCACCGGCGCCGACAGCGGGGGCCGGACCTCGATCGAGGGCGCCTGGAGGTGCACCACCGCCCCGCTGGTGGGCAGCGCGAGGGGCCACCGGGCGAGCGCGCCGAACGTGTCGCTCGTGAGCTCGAGCGACAGCGGCAAGGACGGCGGGGCACCCGGGGCCAGCTCGAGGTCGAGGGTCACCGTCTCGGACGATCGGCCGCCGAGCTCGCCGATCCGGGCGCCCGCGTCGAGCAGTTCGACCGTGTCGAGGTCCGGGAACCCGAACGCCACCTCGAGCTCGCGGATCGGGGTCCGCGACAGGTTCTCCACCGTGAGCTCGGCCCGGTGCACCGGGTGGCCGTGGGGACCGGTGACGCCGGGGCGCGGCGCGAGCTTCACGTCGACCCGCGGGGTGGGGCGCGGGCTCGACCCGCTCTCGACCGTGCGCGGCCCGATCAGGGTGGGGTCGCGCCGGTCGGCGCGCAGCGTGAGCTCGACCTCGTCGACCCGGGCCTCGACCCCCACCGGCAGCTCGACCGTGACCGAGCGGCTGGTCGACTGGCCCGGCCCGAGCTGGCCGACCGCCACGACCACCCCGTCCCAGTAGGACGCCGTGTCACACGACAGCTGGACCAACGCGCGGTACAGCGGCTCGGTCGACCGGTTCGACACGGTCGCGGTCAGCGTCCACGCGTCCGCGGCGCCGCGGACCGAACGCAGCTGCACGTCCACCTGCGGGGCGCCGGTGGGACCGCCGGCCGGCGCCTCGGTCCAGTCGACCCCGCGCGCCCCCAGCGCGTCCTCGAGCCGGGAGATCTGGGTGAGCCGCTCCACCTGGCCCTCGCGCACCAGCGCCCCCAACACTTCGTCGCGGGTCGGGCCCTCGGCGAGCAACACCGCCCGCCGCGCGATCTCGCGCGCGAGGTCGACCGGCGGGTCGTCGGCGTGGTGGACCTCGGGCACGACCCGCCCCCAGTCCACGTCGTCGAACCCGGTGAACCGCACGTCGCCGGGTTCGAGCTCGACCTGCCCCAGCACCACGTCGGGCACGATGCCGTCCTGGGGTCCGCCGGGGATCACCCCCGAGATCGCCCGGTCGTTCGCCAGCAGGTACCGCGCGACGGTCAGCTTGAACCGCATGTCCGGGCCGAGGTTGTAGATCTTCTGCACCGTGCCCTTGCCGTAGGTGCGGGTGCCGATCAGCGCGGCGCGGTCGAGCTCGAGCAGCGCCCCGGCCATGATCTCCGACCCGGACGCGGTGCGGTCGTCGACCAGCACCACCAGCGGCAGCTCGGGCTCGGTGCCGTCGTCGACCGCGACCATCTCGGCCTGCAGGTTCTGCACCCGCCCGCCGTCGCGCCCCACGGTGCGCAGCAGCAGCCCGTGAGTGAGGAACACGTCGGCCGCGTTCGCCGACTCCTTCATCGAGCCGCCGGTGTTCCCGCGCAGGTCGAGCACGAGCCCGCGCTCGAGGCCGCCGCGGGCGGCGAGGGACGCGAGCTCGGCGCGCAGGTTCTGCACGGTGCGCTGGCTCACGTGGTCGATGAACAGGTACCCGACCCCGCCGGCCAACACCTCGCTGGTCACGTTCGGGACCACCACCTCGGCCCGGGTGAGCGCCACCGGCAGCTCGGCGCCCCCGCGCGCCACCGTGAGGGTGACCTGGGTGCCCGCCTCGCCCCGCACCCGCTCGGACGCGGCCGACAGCGGCATCGACACGGTGGACCGGCCGTCGATCCGGGTGATCGCGTCGCCCGGGCGCAGGCCCCCTTCGGCCGCCGGGCCGTTCGGCAACACCGACTCGACCACCAGCGCGTCGCCGCGCCACGCGAACTCGGCCCCGATCCCGACCAGGGTGCCCGACAACCTCACCTCGAACCGGTCGAGCCGCTCGTCGGCGAGCACCCGGGAGTACCGGTCGAGCGCGGTCGCCATGCCGGACAACACCGCGAGCTGCGGGTCCACCTCGCCGAGGTCGTACCCGGAGGCGGCGACGAGCGCCTCGAGCTGGGCCAGGCGCGCGGGCAGCTCGGTCATCCCCGCCACCTCGACCCGCCCGATCGCGGTGCCATCTCCGTGGGACAGCCACACCCCGCCGGGCTCGTGCCGGACCAGCAGCCAGTCGAGCTCGTCGGCCAGCTCGTCCGCGGCGGCGCCGAGCATCGCCTCGGCGTCGATCCGCGACGGGTCGAGGAACAGCCGATCGACGAGGCGGGTCGCGGTCGCGTACGGCTCGGGGGCGAACAGGGGTGAGCCCGCGGGCGCTTGCGCCGCAGCGATCGTGCCCCACGCGAGCCAGGAGAGGGCCATGGGGTACAACGTGTCACGCCCCGAGGCCGTTCACCAGTCGATCCGGCGAGATACACCGCGCGCTCGGCGGAGGTCTCGATGCGGGTGGTGTTCTACGGGACCCCGGAGTTCGCGGTGCCCACGCTCGACGCGCTGTGCGCGGCCGGGCACGACGTGGTGCTGGTGGTGGCGCAGCCCGACAAGGTGGGTGGCCGGGGCAACCAGCTGATCCGGCCGCCGGTCGCCGAGCGGGCGCTCGCGCTGGGCCTGCCGCTGGCGCAGCCGAAGGCGGTGAAGTCGGGCCCGTTCCCCGACCGGGTGGTCGCGCTCGCGCCCGACGTGGCGGTGGTGGTCGCGTACGGGCGGATCTTGCCGCCGCGCCTGCTCGCGGCGCCGCGGTACGGGTGCGTGAACGTCCACGCGTCGCTGCTTCCCCGGTGGCGGGGCGCGGCGCCGATCCACCGCGCGGTGCTCGCCGGCGACGCGGTGACCGGCGTGTGCACCCAGCGGATGGAGGAGGGGCTCGACACGGGGCCGGTGTACCTCGAGCGGCGCACGCCGATCGGGCCGCGCGAGACGTCGGGCGAGCTGCACGACCGGCTGATGGCGCTGGCGGCGGCGGTGGCGGTGGACACGCTCGCGCTGTTGCCGGGTGACCCGGTCCCGCAAGACGAAGCGCAGGCCACCTGGGCGCCGAAGCTCGACAAGGCGGAGGCGGAGGTCACGTTCGCGCTGGCGGCGGGCGAGCTCGACCGGCGGGTGCGCGGGTACGACCCGTGGCCGGGCGCGTACGTGGCGGTGGCGGGCGGGGCGCTCAAGCTCAAGCAGGTGTCCCCGCTCGATCTGCCCGGCGAGGCCGGCGTGGTGTCGTCGATCGACCCGCTGGTGGTCGGGTGCGGCGTCGGGTCGATCGCGCTCCAGACGGTGCAGGCGCCGGGGAAGAAGCCCGTGTCCGGGCGGGACTTCGCGAACGGCGCGCGGCTGCGCCCGGGGGATCGGCTCGGCGGGTGACGTTTGGCGAACCGCCGCCGGTGCTTACCCTCCCCGGGTGGAGGCGGGTGATGGTGGAAGTGACCGATCGAGCGGGGTGGCAGCGCGAGGTGGTGGAGGCGTCGCGCGAGCGGCCGGTGGTGGTCGACTTCTGGGCGCCGTGGTGCCAGCCGTGCCGGGTGTTGGGGCCGGTGTTGGAGCGGCTGGCTGCGGAGGACGCCGGCCGGTGGTCGCTGGTGAAGGTCGACGTGCAGGCCCACCCGGAGCTGGCGGAGCCGTATCGGGTGGAGGGGATCCCGGCGGTGTTCGGGTTCCGCGACGGCGAGGTGGCCGACCAGTTCACCGGGGCGCTGCCCGCGGGCGCGGTGCGGGAGTGGCTCGACGGCCTCGCGCCCGACCCGTGCGCGGAGGCGGTGGCGGCGGGTGACCTGGCGCAGCGCGGCGGTGACCCGGCGCTGGCGCGGGCGGAGTACGAGCGGGCGCTCGCGCTCGACCCGTCGAACCCGGGCGCGCTGCTCGGGCTGGCCGAGGTCGACCCGGGCGGCGGGTGGCTCGCGCGGGTGCCGCCCGACCTGTCGCCGGCCCACGCGGCGCGGCGGGCTCGGCTCACGTTGGCCGCAGAGGCGGCCGGGGCGGACGTGGGGGCCCTGCGGGCG
>JBEBJC010000686.1:0-4844 GCA_040080105.1 Myxococcota bacterium | reverse complement strand
CCACGGCCTCCCTAGAACGCCAAGGCGCCGCCGAGCCCCTTGCGCAGCTCCTCGATCTCCCGCTTCCGATCGGGGCGCCAGTACTCGGACCGCCGGTCTGCCGGGTGCACCTCGTCGAGCGACGACACGTCGTGCTCCACCCCGAACAGGTCGGCGTTGTCCGCGTCGAGCCGGTCGAGCACCTCGTCGGTGAGCCCGGCCTCCTCGCGCGCCGCCCGGTACTGGGGCGACAGCAGCAGGTACCCCACGTGGCTGCCCAGGATCGAGCCGAACATCTTCGGTTTGTGGGTGAAGAACGTGCCCGGGAGGTGCTCCTCGCCGCCGAGGTCCACCATGTCCTTCTCGGCGAGGTGGTAGGTCACCTCGGGCTTGTTCCCCTGGCGCTCGAACTGCTCGACCCGGTCGTGGTCGATCCCGGGCGCCTGGAACCCCACCACCCGGCGGATCGCGCCGGGGTGCTCGACCGCCGCCCGCTGTGCGAGCGACGCGCCGAGGCTGTGGCCGATCACGTCACATCGGCCGGCCTCGCGGAACAGCCCGTCGATCACCTCGCGGTTCGCGTCGTACTGGGTCTGCCCGATCTCGGGCGCGAGATCGGCCTTCAGGTCGGCGAGCTCGGCGGGCTCGGTCCCGCGGAACACGATCACCGGCACGCGGGTCGACCCCTGCGCGGGGAGGATCAGCGCGACCTGCAGGCCCTCGGCCCCCTCGACCAACCTCCAGTTCGGGTCGTAGCCCCACTGGGCGAACAGCGCCTGGTCGTCGGGTCGCAGCGCGCCCTGGTAGATCACGCGGTGCGCGAGCTGCTCGTAGATCACGTCCTCGCTGGTGATCCGGGTGTCCTGGGGCGCTCCCGCGGTTCGGCCGAGCAGGTTGGCGACGAACGAGTTCTCGAACCCGGGGTCGTACTCCTGGGCAGGCAGCGCCGTCTCCTGGGCGGCGGACGGCGGGGGGCGCGAACGGCTGTGGGTCGGCATCGGGGTCCCTCTCGTGCTGGGGACGCATCGAACCCGATCCCGGGCTGCCGCCGCTTGTCGGTTCACGCCACGTCGGAGGACCCACGCGCCAGCCCTCGGCCCCGCTCCTGTTCGCGCCACGCCGAAGGGGGCTGCCCGACGGCGTCGCGGAACCGCCGGCTGAAGTGCGCCGTGTCGGAGAACCCGGTCATCGAGCCGATCTCGGTGATCGACAGGTCGGTCTCGCGCAGCAGCCGCTGCGCCCCGGCGACCCGCGCGCGCGCCAGCACCTCCTGAATCGACGTCCCCTCCTCGGTGAGCCGGCGCTGCAGCGTGCGCACCGGCTGGTCGAGCGCTGCGGCCACCCGTCGGACCGTCCACCGGCGCGTGAGATCGGTGGACACCACCTCGGCCACCCGGTCGCCCCACCCGACCGCCAGCGCGACCTCGGGTCGGTCGAGCAGGAACCGCTCGAGCGCGGGGATCGGTCGTCGGCGCACCTCCGCGTCCCACCGGAACGCGACCCGGTGGTCCTGGAGCCCGGAGCCCACGGACGGGGAGGGGCCCGCGGGCAACACCGGCTCGGTCGACACCAGCGGGAACCACCCGCGCAGCCCCTCGCAGCCGACGTGCCGCAGCGCGCCGAACAGCAGGCCCGCCACGAACAGCGATTCGAGCCCGTGGATCGGCGAGCCGTCCTGCCGGAGGTGATCGAGGACCAGCCGGTTCGGCCCGCGCTCCACCTCGACCAGCCGGTGGTTCGGGCGGAGGGTGCGGTACAGCTGCGCCTGCATCCCGAGCAGGTCGTCGACCGACCCGCAGTTCAAGAACAGCAGCACCACCGGGTGAGGGGGGAGGTCGGGCTCGAGGATCACCTGGCCCGCCCGCAGCACCAGCGGCGCCCCGCCGGCCGCGTACGCCCGCCGCAGCCACCGGTCCTTGTCCCGCGCGGTCGCCGGGACGCGCGCGACCGCCGCCACCTCGTCGACCGACGGGCGCGGCTCGGGGCCATACCGGCGCAGCGCCTCGGCGATCACCATCAACAGCACCGGGTGCACCGGCTCGTCCATCTCTCCCCCGCGCAGAGCCGCGCTAACCTCCGATCCCACGAGGCGCGCCGATCTTCGTCCGCCAGCGAACTATCGTACGAAGGTCTTCGTTGACGAACGGGCCCGGACGGGTCACAGTAGGAGCGTGACCGACCGACCGACCGACGCAGAGCTGGCCATCCTCCGGGTCCTGTGGGAGCTCGGGCCCTCCACCGTGCGCGACGTGCACACCGCGCTCGAGCTGCGGCAGGAGCGCGAGCTCGCGTACACCACCGTGTTGAAGCTGCTGCAGGTGATGCACGACAAAGGCCTGGTGCTGCGCGACGAGTCGGCGCGGAGCCACGTGTACACCCCGACCTCGTCCGAGGGCGCGGTGCAGGACCGCCTGCTCGGCGACCTGGTCGACAAGGCGTTCGGCGGATCGGCCGGAGCCCTGGTCCTGCGGGCGTTGTCGGAGCGACCGGCGGGCGCGGACGAGCTCGCGGAGATCCGCGCGCTGCTCGACCAGTTGGAGCGGGACCGCCGACTCGGTTAGTCCCCCCCGGTCGGGGGTTTCATGAAGAAGGCGCTCGCCTATCTGGCGGTGGCGGTTCTGGTGTTGGTCGTGCTCGGGGTCGCGGGCACGTTCCTGCTGCCGCGGGTGGTGGTGGTCGAGCGCTCGGTCCACGTGGATCGGCCGCCGTGCACCGTGTTCGCGATGGTCAACGGGTTCGGCCGGTTCAACGAGTACTCCCCGTGGGCGCGGCTCGATCCCGCCACCAAGTACACGTTCTCGGGTCCGGCCGAGGGGCCGGGCGCGGCGATGGCGTGGTCGAGCGACGACCCGTCGGTCGGCAACGGCGCGCAGGACGTGGTCGCGAGCCACGCGTGCGAGTCGGTCGAGGTGGCGCTGCACTTCGAGGGGATGTCCGACGCGGCGGTCGCGTGGAAGCTCACCCCGAAGGACGGGGGCACCGACGTGACCTGGTCGATGACCAGCGACATGGGCAACAACCCGATCGGCCGGGTGATGGGCACCCAGCTCGACGGCATGATCGGCCCCGACTACGAGAAGGGCCTCGCGTCGCTCGCCACGTTGGTCGCGGCGCTCCCGCCGACCGACTTCGCCGGGCTCGAGGTCGAGCGGGTCGAGGTGCCGGCGGTCACGGTGGCGAAGCTGTCGACCACCGCGGCGAAGGACCCGATGGCGGTAGGCGCCGCTCTGGGGATGAGCTACGCGAAGATCCGCGACACGCTGACCGCCGCGGGCCTGGTCCAGTCGGGCTCGCCGCGCGCCGCGTACCGCACCGAGGGCACCCAGTACGCGATGGACGTGATGTTGCCGTTCACCGGCACCCCGTCGGCTCCGCCCGCCGACCCGGCGGTCTCGCTGGTCGACGGGTTCACCGGCCCGGCGCTCAAGGTGGTGCACCGCGGCGCGACCATGGGGCTGTCGGAGACCGTGGCGAAGCTCGACGCGTGGGCGGCGGCGCGCGCGGTCAAGGTCGGCGACGGGCGGTGGGAGGAGTACCTGTCCGACCCGTCGCTGGTCGCCGAGCCCGACCTGCAGACGGCGATCTACCTGCCGCTGGCTCCGTAGTGGCTGCGGTCGAGGAGTGGGTGGTCGACGCCGCCCAGGGCGGAGCCAGGCTCGACAAGGTGCTCGCCGCGCTCGCTTCGGTCGGCTCGCGCGAGAAGGCCCGCCAGGTGCTGCGGTCCGGCAAGGTGTCGGTCGACGGCGCGGACGTGGGGTTCGATCACGCGGGCCAGCCGGTAGCTGCCGGGGCGCGGATCGCCATCGCGTGGACCCGCCCGGGGACCGGCGCGAAGCGGGTGGCGGCGCGCGAGGCGCTGTCGCGGGCCCAGGTCACCCTGCTGTTCGAGGACGACGCGATCGTGGTCGCCGACAAGCCGGCCGGCCTGCTGACCGACGCGGCCGACACCGAGCAGGCCCGCAACGAGGACACGCTGCGCAAGCGGGTCAAGGCGTGGCTCGGCGGGCGGCCGGTGTTCCCGGCGCACCGGATCGACCGCGACACCACCGGGGTGGTGGTGTTCGCGAAGACCCCCGCCGCGCGCGAGGCGCTCAAGGCGCAGTGGATCACCCGCAGCCCGCGCCGGGTGTACCTGGTGGTGGTCGAGGGGCGGTTCGGCAAGCAGAGCGGCCGGTTCGGCGACTGGATGGCGTGGGACGGGGCGACCCGGGTGCAGCGGCCGTGTGAGCCCGACCACCCGGGCGCGTGGTTCGCCGAGGCCGACTTCGAGGTCACCCGCCGGTTCGGCGACCGCGCGACCCAGCTCGAGGTGCGGCTGATCAGCGGGCGAAGGAACCAGATCCGCCTGCACGCGATGCTCGCGGGGCACCCCCTGGTGGGCGAGCCGCTGTACCGCCGGCGCGAGGCGGTGATCCCGTTCGGCCGGCAGGCGCTGCACGCGTACAAGCTCGGGCTGCTCCACCCGACCACCCGCGAACCGGTCACGTTCGAGGCGCCGATCCCGGCCGATCTGGCCGGGCTGATCGCGTCACTCGGGTAGGGTCGGCTCGGGGCACCGGCCCGGCGCCGGGCGGTCGGCCGCGCGGCAGGTGAGCCGCGGCGGGGCAGGGGCGGGCGCGCGGGCTCGGGCCGCCGCGGGGTCGGTGCGGAGCAGGCTCGTGAGGCCGATCTCGGTGATCGCCGCCGCCGCGTCGTCGATCGGGGGCGCCACCTCGTCGATCCACGCCGCGAGCGCGGGGTGGTCCACCGTGGCCAGCACCGCCGCCCGCCACGGCGTCCGCTCGGGTGCGGCGGCGAGCGCGTCGGCGAGCCCCTGCACCGCCGCGCGGTCCCGGACCTCCGCCAGCAGCTGGGCCACCCGGTAC
>JBEBJC010000685.1:0-4868 GCA_040080105.1 Myxococcota bacterium | reverse complement strand
GTTGTTGCCGTCGCGCCTCGCGGTGGGCGGCCCCGACGGCGGCTCTCCCGCGTCGCCGGTCGGCGGCGAGGTCGACCTGCGCGCGTGGGGCGACCCGATCGGCGCCGCGGGCCTCGGGCTGCACGGTCAGCTGCGGCTCGGCTCGTACGGGATCACCGCGGCCGAGTTCGGCGCGGTCGCGCGGGACCTGCTGGTGAACACCGAGCTCGACCTGCTCGCGCGGTACCCGTTCGCCGCCGGGGGCGACCGGTACTGGGTCGGGGTGAAGGGCGGCCTGCACGTGAACGACTTCATGTTGTTCGAGGGCGACTGCGTCGACCCCGGCTGCCCGATCGAGACCACGACCCTGCAGGTCCCGTCGCTGTCGGGCGGGATCGAGGCCGGCGCCGACGTGGGCCGGCTGTCGCTGCTCGCCGGGTACGGGTTCGGGCTCGCGCAGCTGCGCCAGCCGTACGCGAGCGCGGTCGACGTGAACCTCGGGTACACGTTCAGCGGCCCGTGGTACGCCGACCTCGGGTTCTCGATGCTCACCCGGTCGATCGTGCTCGAGGGGGCCGACTCCGGCCTCGAGCGCGGGACGATCGACGACGCGCACACGATGCTGAAGCTGGGGATCGGCGTGGCGTTGTAGGAGGTCGTCCACCGAGGGACGATGGCCCCCCCGCTAGCTGGTGATACCTGCGCCGCGGAGGCGTTTCGCGTGGCGACTCGACCGTTGACGTGGATGGGGGTGGCGCTCGGGTTGACGTTCGCGCAGCACGCGTGGGCACAAGCGTGCGACACGAGCTGCGCGGTCGACCAGCAGGACCGGAACGGTTGCTGCCGTGCGAAGCCTCCCTCCTCCGTCGCCCAGGCGCCGAACACGGTGGCGTCGATCGTCGAGGTCGGAGCGCGCGTCGAGGTGGACTGGCGGAGTCAGACCTTGGGCGACTTCAAGGCGATTCCCGCAGGGACCTACCGCATGGGGAGCACCGCGATGGGGGGCTCCGACCCGCGACCCGAGGTGACGTTGACGCGCGGCTTCTGGCTGATGGAGTCAGAGGTGACGCAGGGGATGTGGGCGGCGGTCATGGGCACGAACCCGCGGACCGTCGACCCGTGCGGCTCGTCCTGTCCGGTGAGGGACGTGTCGTGGGAGGAAGTGCAGGACTTCGTCGCCAAGGCCAGCGCGCGTGACGGTGTGCAGTACCGACTCCCGACCGAGGCCGAATGGGAGTGGGCGGCGCGGGGCGGCGAGGAGCACGAGTACTCCGGGGCAGCCGACGTCGGCGCGGTGGCATGGTACGACGACAACAGCGGAGGTACGCCCCATCCGGTCTGCGAGAAGCAGAGGAACGGGTTCGGGTTGTGCGACATGTCGGGCAACGCCTGGGAGTGGGTGTCGGATCGGTTCGGCCGGTACGACGCGGGCACCGTCGTCGACCCGATCGGGGCTGCGGCAGGTACCGACCGTGTCTTTCGGGGCGGGGGTTGGGACAATCTCGGCTTGATGACGCGCGTCTGGCTCCGCTCCAAACTGGCGCAATTCGAGCGCTACGCCCCCGTGGGCTTTCGTCTCGCGAGGTCGCACCAGGGACCCTGACGCGCAAGAAACCTGCGAGCCCTACCATTCGGCGTCGGTCATCCCCCGGGACGCGCCCTGGTGGCCTGACAGCTGGGCCCCGTGCCGCATCTCTGCGCTCTCTGCGCTCTCGGCGCGAAACTTCATGTGCAGCCCTGGATTTCCGGTCCACCGTGCCCTCGGGACCGGGCTCCTCGAATCCGTGTACGAGGTCGCGCTCGCCACATCGCGCAGGGCGCGGGGAGAGCGCAGAGAGGCCCGCGCCGGGGCGACCCCCCAGCGTGAGCACGCCCGCACCCGGGGGCCACCGCGCCCGACATGCGATCGCCGTGGAACGAGCGGTCGCCGTGGAGCGGGTCGATCGGCCCCCCGCGCAGTCTGGACCACCCGGGTCGAGGTGGCGATCAGCCCTCTCCGAGCCCGACTTCGACCCACACCGCCCGCCCACGCTCGATGCTGAAGCTGGGGATCGGCGTGGCGTTGTAGGATGTCGTCCACGGAGGGACGATGGGGTATCCGCAGTGGACCGACGAGCACCGCCAGCTTCGCGACACCGTGAAGCGGTACGCGGAGGAGAAGCTCGCGCCGCACCGGTTCGAATGGGACAAGGCGGGCGAGTTTCCGCGGTCGGTGTTCAAGGACCTCGCGGAGCTCGGCGTGCTCGGCATCCGGTGGGCGCCCGAGTACGGCGGGCTCGGGCAGGACTGGTGGATGACCACCGCGTTCATCGAGGGCCTCGCCCACTGCCGCAACGCCGGCCTGATCATGAGCATCCTCGTCGACACCGACATGGCGACGCCGATCATCAGCGAGATCGGCACCGACGAGCAGAAGAAGGAGTTTCTCGAGCCCGTGACCCGAGGGGAGAAGGTCGCGGCCCTCGGGGTGACCGAGCCCGGCGCGGGGTCCGACGTGGCGGCGATCCGCACCACCGCGCGCAAGGACGGCGGCGACTACGTGATCAACGGGCAGAAGACCTACATCACGAACGGGGCGTTCGCCGACTTCATCACCCTCGCGGTGCGGACCGGCGAAGACGGGCACGGCGGGATCTCGCTGGTGTTGTTCCCGACCGACACCCCTGGGTTCACCGTGGGTCGCAAGCTCGACAAGCTCGGCACGCGGTCGGTCGACAGCTGCGAGCTGCACTTCGAGGACTGCCGGATCCCGCAGCGGTACCTGCTCGGGCAGGAGAACGCGGGCTTCTACTACATCATGACGAACTTCCAGGGCGAGCGGCTGGTCGCGGCGATCATGGCGAACACCGGGATGGAGCTGTCGCTGCAGGACGCGATCAAGTACGGCAAGGAGCGGAAGGCGTTCGGCCGGCCGATCGGGAACTTCCAGGTGTGGAAGCACAAGTTCGCCGAGCACCTCACGGCGCTGGAGGCGAGCAACGCGCTGACCGCGCAGGCGGTGTCGGTGCTGAACCAGGGCAACCCGCAGGCGGCGACGAAGCTGGTGTCGATGGCGAAGCTGTTCGCGGGGGACCTCGCGCAGAAGGTGACCTACGACTGCCTGCAGTTCCACGGGGGGTACGGGTTCATCGAGGAGTACGACATCGCCCGGCAGTACCGCGACGTGCGGCTGATCACGATCGGCGGCGGGACGAGTGAGGTGATGAAGGAGATCGTGTGGAAGTGGGTGGAGATGGGGCTCTGAACGAGTGTTTGAGGCCGATTCGGGTGCTCGAGAGTCGGCCACCGCCCAAACTCGCTGGCTGGGGCCCTGCGGAACGCGACCTCACCGCCTTCTGATCTGATAGGGGGCCGGCGGCCATGTTACGGCGGGTCCGGCCCCGAGGGTTCCAACGCCGTCCGGGTTGGTGTCCTGCGGGTCAATGTCCGGCTCGTCGTCGTCCGAATCCGCGCCGGGGTAGTCGATTTCCGCCGACGTGGCGTCGCACTCTTGAAGGGCCCATGCCTTCCCATCGAAGCTGACAACACCTGCGAGCTGCGCAGTGATGGAGGTACCGCACCACATACGGTCTTCGTCCTGCTCACCGGATAGATGCAACGTAGCTTCGAAGGGTGCCGTACACTCCCCGTAGTCAAGTGGACCGACGCTTGAGACTTCGACGGATGCTACGTCCCAATCGCTCGCGTTGGTTTCCGCGATGCGGCCGTTGATGAGCGTATCGGAGTCCACAAAGCCGGGAGCCGCCTCAGTGAGGAGTTCCTCAACAATGGTCGCGAGTTCGTGCCCCGCTGTTCCATGCGCTTGCGCGTTTCTCCAGGCCTGAAGGTCTGCGACCACGGCCTCCGAAAGGGACTGGCCCGTCCGACCTGCCGCCCGCTTGACGAATGACTCGGTTTGATGAATGAGAACGCGCTGCCCTGCGACTCGATGAGCCTCTTCCAGCAGTTCTTCCCGCGGTCCGATCGTCTTTCCCGCCCGAATTTCCCACCAGTCCTCCTTTCGCTCGGAGGTCACCAAGACGAAGGGCTTCTCCATGGCTTTGGCGCGCTCGAGGACCTCGCGCCAAATCAAGTAGTCGCCATGGGCCTTCTGATCTTCCTTCTTCGCATCTTTGTATCCGGGAGGAATCCGCTTCTCGAGCCGACGCACAGCCTCCTTGTGCGCATCTTCGAGGTCCTTGGCCGACGGTTCCTCGGCAGTGCGACCCTCGAAGATCCCTAGAACCGCGGCGAGCACCACGTCTTCCGCACCTTCGCTGGCACGCTGCATGCGAACCTCGCGGAGCTGCGTCTCTACCTGCTTCTTCAGTTCGTCCAATCGCTCCTTGACAGCGCTTTCGAACTCTCGCGGAAGGGGGCGGCAGGCCTTCAGAGCGTTCAGCATTTCGGAGCTGTGCTCTCCCACGGACTTCTCGGCCCTTCTGAGCTCGTCTTCGACCGACTGGATGACTTCGTGTCGATTCGCCAGGAACTCCCGACCTGCCTGGTGGGTCAGCCAGACACGATCATCGAATGATCGAATCGCTTCCAGCAATCTGGCGCGGGACTCCGGGTGGAGGCGGTATAGATCCAGCAACACGCTTGTGTCTACTGTCAGGATCCCGCTGTTCCAAATGGCACCAACCTCGGCTTCGCTCAGCGGGAGTAGGTGTTCGAACTGCTTCTTCATTTCTCCCCCTTCGCCGTCCGCACTCTTCCGCCGCAACTGATAGGAGACTTAGCCCATCCGAGTCCGTGTCGGTATCGGCATCCGAGTCCGAGTCCGAGTCCGCGTCCGCGTCGGGGGTGCAGATACACCATCGGGCGCTCACGTCGAGCTCACGACGTAACCGCAGTGGCGCACCCAGGACGAGCACAGGTCTGCGGTCAGCCTGCCCCACGCCTCGCCG
>JBEBJC010000684.1:0-4871 GCA_040080105.1 Myxococcota bacterium | reverse complement strand
GGCCCAGGTGGTGATCGTCGACGCGGCGGGCGGCGGCGGCGGGCGCGGCGGCCCGGGCGGACCGTTCGGCGCGAGCGGCCCGGGGGCCGAGGGCGCGTCGAGCGGGGCGATGGGGCCGACCGGGTCACCGACCGGCGCCCGCGGGCCCGACGGCGCGCCGGGGACGGTGCAGACGGTGAGCGCCGCGCTCGCGCGGTGAGGGTGTGTGAGCATTCCTCCGGGCGCGCCGCGGCGGCGGCTATTCGGCGGGCCAGGAGGGGTGATGACCGACCGACCGCCGACCGTGCCCGCCGACGCCGGGTTCGACCCGAAGGACCAGCAGTGGGAGCGCGGCGCCCGCGGCCCGAACGGCGAGAAGCTCGGTCCGTGGACCGGCTGGCTCCCCACCGGCGAGCGCGCGTACGAGGCGACCTACGACGACCGCGGGCGCCTGCACGGTCCGCTCCGCCGGTGGCACCCGAACGGCGAGCTCGCCCAGTCGGCGACGTTCGAGGCGGGGCGCGCCCACGGCCTGTACAGCTGGACCCGCCCGTCCCACGGGGCCGCCGACGCCCGGTCGCGCCTGCCCCCGAACGCGCCCGATCGGGTCGTGCGGATGGACGTGGCGTACCACCGCGGGGTGGTGCAGCCGGCCCACTTCACGTTCCACCTCACCCGCGACGGCGAGGTGCCACACGACGCCCAGGGCCGGTCGATCGAGCTCGCGGCGCACCTGCACCTCGTGGACGAAGACACCACGCTGCTGCCGGTCGCGCCGAGGTTCTCCACCACCGACGGGGTCGAGCTGGAGCCGGTCGACGGCGACCGGTGGATCTACCAGGGCCCGACCGACGGCGGGTTCCGGGTCCAGCGGTACCGCGGGCGGAGCTCGGAGCTGTTCGAGGTCTCGCCGGCCGAGCTCGGCCGGGCGTTCTCCCTCTCCGCGCCGACCTTCGCCGCGTGGCTCGAGGCCCGCCGACCCGACGCCGCGCCCGAGGGGGCGATGTACGACGCCGCGCAGGACCTGTGGGAGCTCGGGGCGTTCGACGGGGTGAACCGCGTCGGTCCGTGGACCACCTGGCGCGCGGACGGCTCGCTGCGCGCGCGGACCACCTACGTCGCGGGGACGCTGGACGGCCCGTTCGAGCGGTTCCACCCGGACGGCTCGGTGGCGTGGACCGGACACCACGCGCGGGGCGAGCGGGTCGGCGCGCTGCAGTGGCGCCGCGGGCCCGCCGAGACCGACGAGGGCCACCCGGGCACGCTCGGCGACCCGGTCGCGCGGGTCGACCGCGACCTCGGCACCGACGAGGTCCGGTACTCGCTCGCCGACGGCGCGCCGTGCAACGTCCACGGCGTCCCCCTCCGGTCGGCCCACCGCGACCACCGGTTCGACCTGGCCCCCGAGGCGTTCCTCCCCGCAGGCTTCGCGGCGTACCTCGACGACCACCACCCCCGGTCGGAGGTCGAGCTGGACGAGGTGCTCACCGGTTGGCTCGCGTACTGGGGCGCGCCGATGCACCCCGAGCTCGAGGGGGTGGTGCGAGAGCTCGCCGCGCACGGCCTGCCGTCGCTGTACGAGTGGCGCACCGAGCTGTCGATCCCGTGCCCCGACGACGACGACCAGAACTGGTTCGCCGACCTGATCGGGGAGGACCTCGCCCACTACGAGGGCTGGCAGCTCCCGCAGGTGTTCGGCGGCCTGTTCCACCTGGGCACGCTGTGGAACGGCGACTCGTACCACGTCAGCGTGTTCGAGCCGCTGCACCACCCCACCGGGCGGGGGCAGGTGTACCGGTACGACCACGAGGAGGGCGGGTTCGAGGCGCCGTTCGCGATCGACCTGTCGCGGTTCACGTTCTTCGCCGCCCTGGGCGACGCGATCGAGACCACCGAGTCCGTGAGCCCCGCGGGCGCGCGCCGGGCGATGGCGCAGCTCGAGGGCCAGGTCCGCCCGTCGTGGCACTGGCGCGGGACGCTCGCCCGCGCCGGAGCGGAGGACCTGGCGACGTACGACTCCGAGGCCGCCGACTCCCAGTACTTCTGGTGGATGTCGCGGTGGATCATCGCCCTGCTCCGAGGCGACGTCGACGAGGCCCGCGAGGCGTTCGACCCGAACTTCTTCCCGGCTGAGGGAGACTGGGCGCCGCGGATGGCGCGGATCCCGCGCGAGGTCCCGCTCGGGCTGTACTGGATGTGGCGGCTGTACTTCTTCGGCGACGACGCCCGTCTCGACCAGGTCCTCGAGGTGGGCCGCGCCAGCCCCGCGCGGTTGCTCCGCGACGCGGCCCGGTGGTGCGACGCGGCGCGGTCGGGCGGCGAGCTGGGGGTCGACGTCGACATCGCCGGGGTGCGGGAGGCGTTCCAGCAGCTGGACCTGCACCCCGACCGCGCGGCGGCGAGGGAGGCGGCGGCGAACGAGGCGGCGGCCGCCGACGCTCGGGCACACGAGCGAGCGCGGGCCCAGGTCGACGCCGCGGCCCCCGAGGCGCTCGAGCCGCTGGCGTGGGCGTCGCTGGACGACCCGCACCTGATGACGGCCCTGGCGGACCGCTGGCGGGCGGACCCGTCGATGGCGGGCACGTGGGAGCGGGTGGACGCCGAGCTGGGGGAGGTGGACCGGGCGGCGGTGCTCCGCGGGTTGCGGGGAGCCTACGACCGGCGGCTGGTGCCGCTGCTCGTCGGCACGCTTCGGTGCGGCGCGCCGATCCTGCGCGCCCGCGAGGTCCTCGCCGCCCTCCTCCCGCCGGAGGCCGCCCCCGAGCTGCTCCCGCTGCTCGACCGGGACGACCCGTACCACCACGACCACCTCGCCGCGGTGCAGGTGCTCGCGGCGGCCCGCCTCCGGCAGGCCGTGCCCGCGTTGATCGCGAACCTGGCGCTGCGGGTGACCGGGGTCGAGGGCATCGCCCACCGGGACTACGCGCAGGGGTCCGTGCGCGCCCTGGGGCAGATCGGCGGGCCCGAGGCGTGCGTCGCGCTGGGGAGCCTGCTGCGAGGGCCACTCGCGCAGCACGCCGCCGAGGCGATCGCGGAGGTGAAGGCGGCGGGCGCGTTCCCAGCGCTGGTGGAGCAGCTCCCGCTGGAGCCTGCAGCGGCGTTGTTGTGGGCGATCGCGGCGCTGGCCGATGGGGTCACCCCGGAGGAGCGGGCCGAGGCGGCGGTCCGGGTCGCGGCGGTCGAGCCGACCGAGCCGCACGTGTGGGCCGTCCACGCGCACGCGACGCGGGCGCTCGGCGGGTCCGCGCACGACCTGAACCGGTGGGTCCGCACCGCGCTGGTGTCGACCAGCTACAGCGAGGAGCCCTCGGTCGCGAACAAGGTGTGGGCGCTGCGGGTCGCGGCGCTGCACGACGACGTGTCGATCGACGAGCTGACGCCGTGGGCCCGGCACGAGCACCCGACCCTGCGGGACGCCGCGCGCGCCGCTGCGCTCCGGCGCGGGGTCTCGCTCGCGATCGTCGAGCAGGACGTGGTCTCGGTCCGCCCGTGGGACGAGGCCACCTGCCTCGCCGCGCTGCGCGACCCCGACGTCGTCGGTCGGGCGGCAGTGGTCGGCCGCCTCGCGGAGCTCGGGGGCCCGGTGGTCGGCCCTGCGCTGCTCGCCGAGGTGCGCCGGGAGCTGGCCGGGCACCTGCCCACCCACGACGGAGCCGACGCGCCGCCGGTCCTGGTCGCGGCGGTGCGAGCGCTGCAGGAGGGAGGGTTCGACGCGGAGTGGGTGGCGGCGTGTGTCGCGTGCCTCGAGGCCGGGGTGCGTCGGCTCGCCGATCCGGCGCTGCGCGAGCTGCCGCCGGCCCACCCGGACCTCGTGACGCCGATCGCCGCGGCCGAGCGCCGCGAGTCGGGCTGGATGGCCCGCCAGGCCACCGCGTGGCTCGACGCGTACCCCGACCCCGACACGGTCGCGCGCGCGCGGCGGTAACGGGGTAGGTCGGCGCGCATGAACCACGTGTTCCGCACCGATCTGGTTGTCCGCGGCTACGAGTGTGGCCCCGCCAGCACCGTCGGGTTGCCGGTGGTGTTGTCGTACCTCGAGCACTGCCGGTGGCAGTGGATCCTCGACCCCGACCTGGGCCTGGTGGACGAGCTGCGGCGCGGCTCGTTCTTCGTGGTCCACCGCGCCACGCTCGCGCTGTGCCGCGGGTTCGGCATCGGCACGGCGCTCACGGTCCGCGCGGCGCTGCGCAGCGTGTCCCGGGTGAGCTGCGAGGTGGAGCAGGACCTGGTGCGCGACGACGGCGTGTTGCTCGCGCGGGCGCAGCTCACCGCGGTGTGGCTCGGCGCGAACGGGGCGCTGCGGCGGGTGCCCGACCCGACGCGGCAGGCGGTGACCGACGCGCCGCTCACCGCCACGGTCGCGCCCCCGTCGTCGGGCGGGGGCTCGTTCCTGTCGCCCCCCGAGCCCACGTTCGACGGGCCGGTCGAGCGCCTGGTCGCGCGGGAGGTCCCCGGAGACGCCGACGAGCGGCCGGTCACGGTGCGCCTCAGTGACTGCGACCTGCACGCGCACCTGAACAACGCCGCGTGGCTGCGGCTGTTCGAGGACGCGCTGGGCGAGCCGGTGGCGGCCGCCGACGTGGAGTACCGCGGGCAGGCGGGACCCGGCGACACGCTGCAGCTGCGCTCGTGGCCGCACCCCGCCGGTCGGGCGTTCGCGGCGGCGCGCGGCGACGACGTGTTGTGCCGCGCGGTGCTCCGTCCGGGGCGGTGAGACCTGGTTTCCGCCCAGCGGCCGGGCGCGCGGACCCCACGCCCCTCACCCCAGCCCTCTCCCCAAAGGGGAGAGGGGGCCGGGCAGAGCCATGGTTGAACCCTCTTTTCCCCCGGTGAGGGGGCCGGGCAGAGCCATGGTTGAACCATACTTTCCCCCTCTCCCCCATCGGGGGAGC
>JBEBJC010000683.1:0-4877 GCA_040080105.1 Myxococcota bacterium | reverse complement strand
CCGTCCACGTGGGACATCACCGTGTCCGCGACCACCACCCCGTCCATGCCGCCGCTCGCCATCGGGCACCTCCTGCCCTGCACGTGCCCGGATGTTATGTCGATCGACGAATCGACATGACCGACGACTGGCTGACCGCCGAAGTGGCCTCCGACCTGCTCGGGGTCAAGAGAGCCACCCTGTACACCTACGTGAGCCGGGGGTGGATCCGGTCGACCGGCTCGGGCCGGACCCGCCGGTACGACCGCGCCGACGTGGAGGAGGTCCGGCGCCGCTCCGACGCCGCGCGCGGCCACGCGGCCGCCGCCTCGGGCTCGATGGACTGGGGCGCCCCGGTGTTGGAGTCGGCGGTGAGCTCGATCGACCCCGACGGCCCGAACTACCGCGGCGTCCCGGCGCTCACGTTGGGCGAGCGGGACGTGTCGTTCGAGCGGGTGGCCGAGCTGCTGTGGACCGGCGAGCTGCCGGCGGCGGCCGGATGGAGCGCGCCGGATCCCGGCGTCGACCTGCCGGCGTACGCGCGGCTCGTCCCCACCGACGCGCTGGTCGCCACCGCCCTGTCGATCGCGGCGCAGGCGCTCGCTGCGGGCGACCCGATGCGCGGCGTGCTGGCGGAGCGGGCGGAGCCCGAGCGCGCGCGGGTGGTGATCCGGCGGATGGTCGCGCTGTCCGCGCGGGTGGTCGGCCCCGAGCGCGAGTGGATCACGCGGGTGGCCACCTCCCTCGCCGCGCCGACCGTTGCGGACGCGGTGGTCGCGGCGATGGGGGCGCCGCCGGCGGCCGCTCGGTGGGTGAACCGCGCGCTGGTGCTGGTGGCGGACCACGAGCTCACCGCGAGCACGTTCGCGGCGCGGGTCGCGGCGAGCACCGGCGCCGATCTGTACGGCTGCCTCGGGTCGGCGCTCGCGGCGTGGTCCGGGCCGCGGCACGGGCGCGCGTCCGAGGCGCTCGAGGACGCGCTGCGCCGCGCCGCGCGGGGAGAGAGCTGGAGCCTCGGCGAGGTCGCGCCCGGGTTCGGGCACCGCCTGTACCCGGGGGGGGATCCACGGTGTGAGCGCCTGCTGTCGGACGCCGCCGCGCTGTGCCCGACCGACCCGCGGTGGGCGATCCTGGTCGAGATCACCCGGGTGATGCAGGCCGCCGGCCACCCGCCCCCGACGCTCGATCTGGGCCTGGTGGGGCTCGCGATCGCGACCGGGCTACCTCCCCGCGCCCCGCAGCTGCTGTTCGGGGTGGGCCGGATCGCCGGGTGGCTCGCGCACGCGTGGGAGCAGCGCGGCTCGGGTCGGATGCTCCGGCCGCGCGCTCGGTACGTCGGGCCCTGACGCTACGGGCAGGACGACAGGGACGTGATCCACTCGTCGACCACGTCGGCGGCGACCTCGTCGACCAGCGCAGTGCCGAGCGGGGGCATCTGGTTCACGTCGCGGGTACGCATCCGGAGCGACAGCACGGACTTCGACGGGTCACCCGGGGTGACCACCTTCGCCCCGGCCACGCCGAGGTCGCCCTGCTCGGGGTCACCGCAGATCCCCATGTCGGCGAACGCGGTGTCCACGCGGAAGTCCAGCAGCACCCGCGTCGGCCCGTCGGGCCGGTGGCACTGCGAGCAGTTGACGTGCAGGTACGTGCGGGCGCGCTCCTCCACCGACGCGCTCGCGTCGTCGATCGCCGGGAACGCGTCGAGGGTCGCCGGATCGCCCGTCGGCGCGGAGAAGAACCCGATGTGATCGAGGGTCGCCAGCTGGTTCGAGTTCCGACCCGTCGACGGGTAGGTGATCGACTTGTTCAGCTGCGCGGTCTCGAGGCCCAGTGAGGAGCCCGCCACCTCGGTGTGGCACCGGCCACACTGGTCACCCGGGATCGACCACTCCTCCGACGGAAGCACCACGGTCTGGGTCCCCCCCACCAACGTGGCGTCGGTGCGGGCCTCGTTCCACAGGTACGAGTAGCCGCCCCAGGTGCCGTCGTCGTGGCGCATCATCAGCCGGGTCTCGATCAGCACCCCGTCCTTCTCGAACTGCTTGCCGAGCACCGAGCCGAGCGGGAAGTCCCAGTCTCCGTCGTCCTGGACGGTGATGGTCGTCCCGTCGGGGATCGCGAGCCAGCGTGCCTTCCCCGCCCCGTCCGACCAGAACGGGTGGTTGATGTCGTACGGCAGGAACGCCTCGACCGGCTCCCCGACGTTGCCCGGCTGGAAGCACCCGGTCTCGGACAACAGCTCGGGGAACGGATCGTCGACCACCCCGCCCGGACCGGGCTCGAGCAGGTACAGGTCGTCGCCGGTGTAGTCGACGACGTAGATCTCGCCTTCACTGTCGGCGGTGTAGTGCACGATGTCGATCTGGGTGTCGACCACGGTCCGGGGCGCCGGCAGCCCGGTGACCGGGTCGTAGAACAGCCCGATGATGTCGTTCTGCACCCAGTCGTTGAACAGGTACACCCCGGCGAGCGACGGGATCGCCGACCCGCGGTACACCAGGCCTCCGATCACCGCTTCGCCGCCCTGGGAGTGGATGTACACCACCTCGGGCATCTGGGACGTGTTCGCGCAGTTGGTGGCGTCGTAGCAGACCTCTCCCTCGCGGACGTTCCAGCCGTAGTTGCCGCCGAGCTCGACCCGGTCGATCTCCTCCCACAGGTTCTGCCCAACGTCTCCGACCCACAGGTCACCGGACGGCGGATCGAACGACCAGCGGAACGGGTTGCGCAGCCCGATCGCGTAGATCTCCGGCAACCCGGCGGCGCCGCTCGCGTAGGGGTTGTCGGACGGGATGCCGTACGGCGCGGCGCCGTCCACGTCGATCCGGAGCATCTTCCCGAGCGGCGAGAACGTGTCCTGGCCGTTCCCGAACGGGTCGCCGCCCGAGCCGCCGTCGCCGAGCCCGATGTACAGGTAGCCGTCGGGCCCGAACGCGATGGTGCCGCCGTTGTGGTTCGAGAACGGCTCGTCGATCACCATCACCACCTGCTCCGACCCGAAGGTCGCGCCGCCGTCGGTGGTGGTGAACCGCGACACGTGGGACTCGTGGTCGCTGCCGCCCTGCCCGCCGAACGCGGAGTAGTACAGGAACAGCTGGCCGTTGGTCTGGAAGTCGGGGTGGAACGCCATCCCGAGCAGGCCCATCTCGTTGCCCGCGTCGTTGACCGCCGCTGTGAGGTTCAGCACCTCCTGGCGGGCCGCCACCGCCGGATCGTTCTCGAACCGGAACATCCGGCCGGCCTTCTCGATCAGGTACCAGTACCCGGAGTCTCCAGGAGCCTGGAGCATCATCATCGGGGTGTCGTGGTTCAAGTTCTCGAACACCCGGGTCAACACCACGTCGCCGGCGGGCAGCGGGGGCGGCGGGGCCACACAGGTCGGGTTCGCCGGCCGGGCGTCGAGGCCGTACGGGGCCACTACGGTCTCGGTCTCGGTGTCCGTGTCGGTGTCGGTGTCGGTGTCGGTGTCCGCGTCGGCGTCGGCCTGGCCGTCCGGCTTGGATTCGTCACCCGCACACGACAGCGGGCCGCACACGAGCCAGGTCGCAGCGGCGAGCGCGCGCAGCGACGGGGCGGAGAAGGCATGGGTCATCGGTCCACCTCGGTCGGTCCCGGTTGTCTACCCTGCCCGCGGTGGAGTCGCCCAGTCCGGTCACGGGGGCGGCGGCTGCGGGCGCCGGAACACCCACCGGTCGGCGTCGGAGGCGGAGGCGTCGAAGGTGTACCCGCCGACGCCGGCGTCCTTGATCGCCTCCGGCCGGTCGGCCTGGTGGTCGACCAGCCACCGGGCCATCGCGCCGCGCGCGCGCTTCACGAACAGGAACACCGCGCGGGCCCGGCCGTCCTTCACGTCCTGGAACACCGGGGTGACCACCCGCGCCCGCAGGCGCTTGAGGTCGATCGCGCTCGCGTACTCGTCCGACGCGAGGTTCAGCACGGTGCCGTCGGGGTGGCCCTCGACCGCCCGATCGACGACCTCGGCCAACACCGGCCGCCACACCGCGTACAGGTCCTTGCCGTACGGGTTCGCGAGCTTCGTGCCCATCTCCAGGCGGTAGGGGTGGATCCGGTCGAGCGGCCGGAGCAGCCCGTACAGGCCGGACAAGATCGCGAGGTGGTCCTGCGCCCACCGCCAGCCATCGGCGGGCAGCGAACCCGCGTCGAACCCCACGTACACGTCGCCCGCGAACACCGACAGGGCCGGCCGGCCGCCGTCCGGGACGCCAGGGTGGTCGCGGAACCGCTCGAACGTCGACCGGGCCAGGTCCTCGGACAGGTCCATCAGCGAGGCGAGCTCGGCGGTCGACGCGCCGCGGGCCGCCCGCAGCACCGCGGCCGACCGCTCGCCGAGCGCGGGGTCGGTCGGATCGACCGACGGGAGCGGCCGGGTGAAGTCGAGCTTCTTGGCAGGAGACAGCAACGCGAGCACCAGCCCTCCGCCCCGGGGACTAACGTCACCCGATGGCTGCGTTCGACTCCGACACCTCCCGCGAGCAGCGCGTGTGGGTGACGCTCGTGCTGGTGGCGGCGGTGACCGCGATCTCGAGCTCCGGCGTGCTCGTCCGCGGGATGGACGGCGCGACGCCGCTGTCGATCGCGGCGTACCGCACGCTCGGCGCCGCGGCGCTGTTGGCCCCGAGCTTGCGCCGCGCCCACCTCGATCTGTCGCGGTCGGACGTCGCGCGGGTGTTGGTGGCGGGCATCGCGCTCGCGCTGCACTTCTGGACCTGGTTCGCGTCGCTCGGGCTCACCACCGTCCTGCGCTCGACGGTGCTCGTGTGCACCGTCCCCGCGTTCACCGCCGTGTTCGAGTGGGTGGCCGTCGGCCGCCGCCCGTCGCCGGGGACCTGGCTCGGGCTCGGGGTGGCGCTGCCGGGGATCGCGATGCTGTCCGG
>JBEBJC010000682.1:0-4889 GCA_040080105.1 Myxococcota bacterium | reverse complement strand
GCCACGGATCGACGGTCGGCGCGGGCGCGCCCCACGCCGCCGGGGCCGGGGCGGCCGGGGCGCCCGCGACCGGGACGGGGACGGGGACTTCGACGACCTTCTCCACGATCTTCTCCACCACGGTGGGTTCGGGGGCCTGGGTCTTCGCGAACCCAGTGCGGGCCGGGTTCGGCTTCGCGCGCGCCGACGCCCCGCCCGCGGGCGGGTACGGCTTGCCGTAGTTCGAGCCGTCGATCTGCAGCGACATCTTCGGCGCCGGCTTCGCGTGCGGGTCGTCGGCCGGGGCGAACCCGTCCCACAACGCGGCGAGCCGCAGGTTCGCGCCGGTCACGAACAGGCGGCCGAGGCCGGTCTGCAGGGCCGACACGCCGTGCTTCTTGCGCCGATCGAGGTTCACCGCGGCGTGTGGCTTGTTCGCGAGCGTCTCGCCCACGAGGCCGGTGAGCACCGAGTGCGGTCCGACCTCGACGAACGTGCGGACGCCCTCGGCCCACATCGCCTCGATCTGCTCGACGAACCGGACCGGGCGCGCGATCGCGTGGCCGAGCGCGGCGCGGATCGCGTCCGGGTCGGCCGGGTACGGGGCGGCCTCGGGGTTGTGGTACACGGGCACCGTCGGCGACGCGAACGGGATCGTGCGCAGGAACTCCCCGAACGGCTGCACCGAGCCCTCGACCACCGGGCTGTGGAACGCGGTGGCGACCACCAGCCGCTTCGGCTCGATCCCCGCCGCCACCAGCCGCGCCTCGAGCGCCTCGATCGCCGGGGTCGGGCCCGACACGACCACCTGGGCCGGGGCGTTGTGGTTCGCGATCGCACACCCGGGCACCGCCGCCACGTGCTGCCGCACCTCGTCGATCGGGCGGGGCACCGCGGTCATCGCGCCGTCGGTCGCCGCGGCGGCGGCCATCAGCTCGCCCCGCTTGCGCGCGACCCGCAGCACGTCGTCCTTCGTCAACACGCCGGCGGCGCCGAGCGCGGTGATCTCGCCGTAGCTGTGACCGCCGACCACGTCGGGCTTCAGGCCCACCGCGTCGAGCACGTCGAGCAGCGCGAGGCTGGCCGCGCCGATCGCGGGCTGGGCCCACTCGGTCGCCCGCAGCAGGTCCTCCTGCTTGCGCTCGGCGTCGGCCACGAACCCGGCCGGCGGGAACACCACGTCGTGCAGCGGCACCGGGCCGAGCCCGAGGTCCGCGGCGCGACCCCACCGCTCGGCCGCGCGGTCGTCGCTCATCGCGAGCTCGGCGCCCATGTGCAGGTACTGGCTGCCCTGGCCCGGGAACAGGAACGCGACCCGGCCGGTCTGCTCTCCGTTCGCGTAGAACGACCCGGTCGGCAGGATCACCGACTCGCGCGGGTTGTTCGCGATCCGGTCGGCCAGCTGGACCAGCTTGGTCTTCAGATCCGCCTCGTCGGCCGCGACCACCGCGAGCCGCGCGGGGCCGGTGTGCTCCCGCTCACACGACGCGCGGGCCACGTGGCGCAGGTAGCCCGGGCGGTCACACTGGCCGGCGACCGCGCGGGCCTCGGCGGCGAGCGCTTCGGGGGTCGCCGCCGACAGCACCACGAGCTCGGTCGGCTCGGTGCGCAGCCGCAGCGCGCGATTCCCGGGCCCGGTGTACTCCTCGAGCGCCACGTGGAAGTTCGAGCCGCCGAAGCCGAAGCTCGACACGCTGGCCCGCCGCGGGTGGTCCGAGCCCCGGATCCATGGCCGGGTGCGGGTGTTCAGGTAAAACGCCGACTTGTCGACGCCGAGCTTCGGGTTCGGTACGTCGACCTTCAGCGTGGGCGGCAACACCTTGTGGTGCAGCGCCATCACCGCCTTGAACAGCCCGGCCGCGCCGGCGGCGGCCTTGGTGTGGCCGATCTGCGACTTCACCGTGCCGAGCGCGCACCACTGCCGGTCGGCGCGCCCGGACTCGTCGAACGCGATCTTCAGTCCCTCGAACTCGGCGGCGTCGCCGGCCTTGGTGCCGGTGCCGTGCGCCTCGACCAGCTCGACCGTCGCGGCCGAGTAGCCGGCCTGCTCGTAGCACCGCCGGAGCGCCTTCGCCTGACCGGTCGGGACCGGGGCGTACACGCTCTTCGACCGGCCGTCGGACGAGCTGCCGATCGCCCGGACCACCGCGTAGATCCGGTCGCCGTCGCGCTCGGCGTCCTCGAGCCGCTTCAGCGCGACCATCCCGAACCCTTCACCGAGCAGGGTGCCGTCGCTGCGCTCGGAGAACGGGGCACACTCCCCCGACGGCGACAGGGCCGGGGTCTTGCTGAAGCACATGTACATGAAGATGTCGTTCATCGTGTCGACGCCGCCGGTCAACACGAGGTCCGCCTGGCCGAGCGTGAGCTCGTTCACCGCCATCGCCATCGCCGAGAACGAGCTGGCGCACGCCGCGTCGGTCACGCAGTTCGTGCCGCCGAGGTCGAGCCGGTTCGCGATCCGCCCCGCCACCACGTTGCCGAGGAGCCCCGGGAAGGTCGACTCCTGCCACGGCACGTAGCTCGCCGAGATCCGCGCCACGATCGCGTCGACCTCGGCCTCGGGGTACCCGAGCTCGCGCAGCGCGTTCGCCCACACCGGGTGCTGCAGCCGGTTGGACATCGTGCCCATCAGCTCCTGGCCGCTGGTGCAGCCGAGGATGCACGAGATCTTCTCGCGGTCGACGTTCGGCCACTTCCCGCCGGTCGCGTCCTCGAGCGCCCGCTTGGCCGCCATCAGCGCGATCAGCTGCGTCGTGTCGGTGGCGGGCACGATCGACGGAGGCACGCCCCACTCGAGCGGGTCGAACGGGATCGGGTCGAGGAACGCGCCCCGGAACGCGTACGTCTTGTCCGGCACGCTCGGGTCCGGGTCGTAGTAGTCCTCTTTGAGCCAGTGTGACGCCGGCACGTCGCGGATCAGGTCCTTGCCGACCACGATGTCGTGCCAGAACCCCGCCGCGTCGGTCGACCCGGGGAAGATGGCGGACACGCCGACGACGGCGATCTTCGGGTGGGTGGTCGGGTTCATCAGGCCCTCAACGTGCGCGGGGTGAACTGGAACGCTTCGTTCGGTACGGGCACGCCGAGCGTGCGGAGCTGGTGGGCGCGGGTGATCGCGGTCGCGCCTTCGAGCAGGTTCAACGCCACCTGCACCACGGTGCGGTTCTCGGCGGGCTCGAGGAACGTGCCCTTCACCCACTGGTTGAACGCCCCCATCGCGGGGCCACACCAGATCTGGTAGTCCATCTTCCGGTCGGCCTGGCCGGTGATCGCCCACCGCGACGACAGGCCGAGGTACCACCGGAAGCACAGCGCCATCTTGTGCTTCGGGTCGCGCTCCGCCCGCTCGACTTCGTGTGGGTCGCGCCCGCGCCAGAACGCCGCCGTCTCGTTCCACACCTCGGCCAGCGGCAGGTGCAGCACGTCGCTCTCGAGCCGCTGCCGCTCGTCGGCCGGGATCGCGTCGAGGCCCGGGTACGCCTGGTACACGTCGTACAGCTTCTGCGCGCGCACGCCGAACATCGTGCCGCGCTTCAGCACCTGGACCTTCACCCCGAGCTCGAACATGTCGGCCGCGGGCGCCATCACCACGTCGGCGAGCCCGGCGGTGGTGAGCATCTGGCGCCCGGCCGCCGACAGGCCGCTCTCGACGCACCCTTGGTTCACCGAGCCGGTGAGCACGTAGGCGGCGCCGAGCTGGAACGCGGCCGCCACCGACGAGGGCGTGCCGATCCCGCCCGCCGCGCCGACCCGAATCGGGCGGCCGTGCTTGCGGCAAAGCTCGTCGCGCAGCTGCACGATCATCGGGAACAGGGCCGGCATCGGGCGGTTGTCGGTGTGGCCGCCGCTGTCGGCCTCGACGGTCACGTCTTCGGCCACCGGCAGCGTGCGCGCGAGCGCGGCCTCGTCGGCGGTGAGCTCGCCGCGGGCGACCAGCCCGTCGAGGATCTCGGCCGGCGCCGGCGCCATGAACCGGGCGGCGACCTCCGGGCGGGACACCTTCGCGAACACGAAGTTGTGGCGGTGGATCGAGCCGTCGGCCAGGCGCCGGATCCCGGTGTACGCGTAGCGCACGATCATCGGGTTCAGCGCCATGTACGCCGAGGCCTCGATCCGGCGCACCCCGCGCCTCAGGAACAGCTCGGCCGTGCCGCGCTCGAGCTCGACCTCGTTGGGCGAGTGGATCAGGTTCGCGCCCCACGGCAGGCCGGTGTTGCCGAGCGCGGCCTCGATCTCGTCGAGCCGCTCCGAGATCCGGGCGTGCGACAGGCCGGCCGACCCGAGGAACCCGAGCATCCCGGCCTGCGCCATCGCGATCACGATCGCGGGGGTCGCGATCCCGTTGGCCATCGCCCCGGTGACGTACGGGAACCGCAGCCCGTGGGTCTCGCAGAACGATCGGTCGCCGAGCCACTCGGGGTACAGCGGCGGCAGCGTGGCCACCACCTCGTGGCCGCCCGGCCCCCCGACCCCCATCCGGCCCGACGCGCGGTCGAACACCACGGTGACCGGGGCGCGGAACGCCGCCGCGGCGGAGAGGATCCCCGCGCCGTCGAACGCGGCCGGGGGAGGGGGACGATCGTTGTGGGCTGCGTGCACCGAGGCTCCTGCGTCGACCCGGCCCGTCCGACGGAGGCCGGCCGGTGGGGGCGTCCTGATAAGCCGTCCGCGCCCACGCTGTGTCACCGGTTGGTCATGGGGGGCGGACGGCCGGAGACTTCCGAGGATCGCCCTTCACCGTCGGGCACAGACGACATCGCGGATCCGCGCCAGTCGGCGTTCGGGCCCATCACCCCGCAGGAGCTGTCGGGCCCGGACGACAGTCCGCCCCGGGGTGTGCGGGCCAGCGGCCTCTCAGGGGTTGGCACGGCGATTGCTCTTGCGCTCCGCGACCGACAACACTCCAG
>JBEBJC010000681.1:0-4889 GCA_040080105.1 Myxococcota bacterium | reverse complement strand
ACCGCGGAGGTTGGGGGCGTCACCGCGGGTACCGGACATGCTCGATCCGGCACCGCTCCGCCTCGCAGAACCCGAGGTGCAGCGTGCCCGCCTCCGCCGGCGCGACCAGGTGACCGAGGTGGTCGGCGTCGACCGTCAGGTCCACCACCTGCCCCGCGTCCGACTCGAACCCCGACGGGTACTCGCGGTTGAGGTGCCACCCGTCGACCAGCTCGACCGTGAGCGTCACCTCGCCCCGGCGCTCCCGGGCCGACACCGCGTACACCGCGTCGGCGGACAGCGGACGGGCCGCCGCACACGCGAGCAGCGTGATCACTGCGCGTACTTCACGCCGCACCCGTACGGCTGGGTCGCCGACACGGACACGGGCTTGCCGGCGGCGAGCTCGGCCAAGGCCTGGTCGACGAAGTTCACCAGCGCGCCGCCCGTGGGTCGGCGGCCCTCCCCGTCGGGCGCGTTGTCGATCGCCCCCGCGTACCGCACCACCCCGCCGGGGTCGATCACCACCATCTGCGGCGTGTTCGTGGCGCCGTACGCCTTGCCCACGACCCCCGCCTCGTCGCGCAGCACGGGGTGCCCGAGAGACCACGCGCGGGTCGCCTCCTGGTTCACCTCCAGCGCGTGGCCCTCCTTGCCCGGCGCCGACGAGTTCACCGCGAGCCACACCACCTCGGGGTGCCGAGCCGCCGCGCCGACGAGGGAGCCCTTGGTGTGGGACGCGACCACGAACGGGCAGCCGGGGTTGAACCACTCGAGCACCACGGTCTTGCCGCGGTACGCCGCGAGTGAAACCTCGGCCCCGCCGAGGTCCTTCAAGGTGAACGCGGGCGCGGGCTCGCCCACCAGCTTCGCGGTCGGCGCCGCCGCCGGGGTCACCGCGCGGGCGGTCGGGTCGGCGGCCGTACAGGCCGACAGGGCGAACAGCTGGGCGGACAACAACAACGTCACGGGACCTCCGAACCGGGGAGTAACGTCGGCGCGCCCCCGTCGTCCGTGCTCGGGTCGTTCGCTGGAACCCGTCGCCCTCGGCGGGGTCGGAGTCCTGATGTGGCCGTTCGCGCTCGCGTCCGCCGACCCACCGACCCCGCCCGACCGGTTCGAGGCGTGGCTCGCCGCCGACTGGCCCCCCGCGGACGGGTTCGGCGCGCCGTTCACCCGGTCCGCCCGCTGTGGTCCCGGGTGTTGGCGGTCGGACGAGGGGGTGGTGCTCGCCGCCGCCGCTGGGATCGTGCGCGAGGTCGGGCCCACCTGGGTCGTGACCGAACACCTGTACTACGACGACGACCGAAACACGGTGTCGCTCCGGTGGGACGGCGTCGAACCCTCGGTGTGGGTCGGCGAGGTCCTCACCCGCGGCCGGCCGCTCGGCTCCGGGTCGGAGGTCGTGGTGACGGGCGCCGACGACGCGTTCTTCGCGGACCACGCCCGCACCGTGGTGCCCCAGCGCGAGCCGCGGCTGGTGATCGTCGACCGCGAGCTCCGTCAGGCGCGCCTGTACGCGGACGGCGCCGCGATCCGAACGGTGGAGATCGGGCTCGGCCAAGCCGACGGCGACAAGGTGCAGCGCGGCGACAACCGCACCCCTCGCGGCGCGTACCGGGTGGTCGAGCGGTCCACCGGCCCGTTCGGCGGGAAGTGGGCGGACTTCTACGGCGGCTACTGGGCGAAGTTGTCGTACCCGGGCCCGTGGGACGCCGACCGCGGGGTGCAGCAGGGGTGGATCACCGAGGAGGTCGCGGCCGAGATCGACCGGGCGTACTGGGCGGGGGAGGTGCCGCCGCAGAACACGCGCCTCGGCGGCGGGATCGGGTTCCACGGGTGGATCGCCGAGTGGTCCGACGAAGGCAGCCGCGGGATGAGCTTCGGCTGCGTGGTGCTGCACCTGTCCGACGTGGCGGAGGTGTACGAGCACCTCGCGCTCGGCACGCTGGTCGTGATCCGCTGATCAGCGCGCCGGGTCACTCGCGAGCCACTGCCGCACGTCGTCCGCGGCGAGCGCGCCCCGGTGCACCGGGTACAACGTGGTCGCGCCCTGGTCGAGCAGGCTGTCGATCGCGGCCAGCGCAGCGTCCTCGTCGTCTTGGAACCAGTGGCGCGCCGGCGTGTGCCGACGGTTCATCCGGGTCCGCAGCAGGTCCCCCACGATCACCTCGCCCGACGGCAGCCACACCACCACCGATCCCGGGGTGTGCCCGCCGACGGTCCGCACCTCAGCGTGTACGCCGTACACATCGAGCGGCGCGGCCGGGTCGGCCCACACGTCGACCGTCACCGGCGGGAACCGGCGGGGCACGGTGGTGGCGATCAGGTCCCCCGCGAAGTTCGTGGTGTGCAGCGGCGCGGTGCCGGCGTCGAGGTACGGCCGGTCGGCCACCGACGCGATCACCGGGACCTGGAGCCGCTCCGCCAGGGCCGCGGTCGACCCGGCGTGGTCCGGGTGCCCGTGGGTGACCACCAGCGCGGTGACCCGAGCGGGATCGAGGCCGCTCCGCTCCATCCGCCGCACGATCTTCTCGTCGTTCCCCGGGCGGTGGCTGTCCACCAGCACGATGCCGCCGTCGCCCACCAAAGCGTACACCGCGGTGAACCCCCATCCGACATCGACGATCTCCGGCGCCTGTCCGTCCACGCTGCCTCCGATGTGTACACTGTATACTCAGCGGAGCAGCCACTGCAACGTCGAGTCGAGGTGGGCGTCGAACCGATCCGGGGGCAGGCGGAGCTTCCCCTCCTGCTGCAGCACGGCGAGGCCGTGGCACAGCGCCCACCAGTCGATCGCCCGCGCCTCGGGGTCTCCGCGGGGGACCACCCCGGCGTCCATCGCCTCGCGGATCCGGTCGACCAGGAACCGGAACGCAGCGGCGTCGCGGCGGTGCTGGACCTGGGTCGCGGCGACCTCGGGCGCGGGGCCTCCGGTGAACATCAGCCGGAACATCGCCGGGTGGTCGAGCGCCCACCGGGTGTACCGCCGGGCCGACGCCTCGAGCCGCGACCGGGCATCGGGCTCGGCGAGCACGTCGTGGAACGCCGCGGCGAGCCCCTGGTACCCGCGGGCCCGGAGCGCGTCGCGCAGCGCGTCGACCCCGTCGAAGTGGCGGTACACGGCCATCGGGGTGAGGCCGGCGCGCCGGGCGACCTCGCGCACCGTGACCCCGTCGGGTCCTCGTTCCGACAACAGCTCCTCGGCGACGCCCAGCAGGCGTTCGGCGGTATCCATCCGCCCGGAGTACCGTATCCGGTACGGATACGCGATCTTTCCATCGGCTCCGCGACGCCGGATAGGTGGAGAACAGCGATCGCGCCGGGTCCACGACCCCGCCCGATCCATCTGGGGTGCCGAAATGAGACCAGTCCTGTCGCTCGTCGCTGTCACGCTGCTCGCCGCCTGCGCCGACCCCTCCGCGGTCGACTCCGGCGACGCCGCCGCCCTCGCCCAAGTCGGGATCGTCGGCCCGCCGGACGCGTACGCCGTAGACTTCATCGCCACCGCCGCTGGGGGCATCGTCCGGAACGACGCCGGGGACGTGGTCGGAGACTCGTACCCCGACCCGGGTTGCGGCCCGTTCTGCCTGCCGCCGCTCGAGACCGTGGTGTGGCGCAGCACCGGCGAGCGGCTGCTGCTGCCGAGCGTGGCCGGGTTCAGCGGGATCTACCCCACCGGCATCGACCCGGCGGGGATGGTCGTGGGGTACGCCGGGCCGTACGGCACGAACACCGGAGCGGCGGTGTGGCAGTTCGACGGCGTCGGGTACAGCTCGACCTCGCTCGGGACGCTGCCCGGGACCACCGCGTCGTACGCGGTCGGCGTCGACGACACCGGCCGGGTCGTCGGTTGGTCGACCACGCTGGCGATCCCGCCGGTCGCAGCGCCGTTCCTGTGGACCGAGGCGGGGGGGCTGGTCGACCTGACCACCCTCGGGTTCCCGAACGAGCTGCCGCTGTCGGTGAGCCCGGGCGGGGTGGTCACGACCCCGACCGGGTCGTACGACCTCGACGACCCCACGAGCTTCGCCGCGCTGACCGCCCCGCCGGCGGGGTACCTGGTGGGCACCTACCCGACCTTGGCGAACGACGCGGGGGAGCAGGCCCGGTTCCTGGTCGCGAACAGCGGCAGCAACCTGGTGTACCCGTACCGGTACCACCCGGACGGGACCTGGGTGCAGCTGTCGTCGATCGGCACCGGCAACCTGTCGAGCTACGGCCTGGGCGGGATCGACGCCGACGGCACGGTCACCGGGACGGTGCTCGGCGGCGGGATGATCGGGTTCGGGGTCGACGGCCTGTTCGAGTCGATCGACCCGTTGTTGTCGCCGGCGTACGACGCGACCCTCGCGGGGATGGGGAGCTCGGCCTCGGACGGCTCGGTGTTGGGCTCGCTGTTCCTCGGCACGGCCAGCCGTCTGGTGACGCTGGTGCCGGTGACCGCGTGCACCGCGGGCTGCGCGAAGGTGTCGACCCTCACGATGACTGCGAAGTTCGTGCAGGACCCGGCGAAGCCGGGCCAGTGCACCAAGAAAGGCAAGATGAAGAACTCGGCCAAGGTCACCGCCACGGTGACCGACGAGGCCGGGGTGGCGATCGCCGGCGCGACCGTGTCGGGGCGGTTCTTGGACTCGTACTGGATGGACGCCGAGGTCACGGGCGTGACCGACGCGACGGGCAAGGTGACGTTCAGCAAGACCGGCAAGTGTGGCACCGGCACCTGGTCGTTCCTGGTGGACGACGCGGTCGCGGCGGGCCGGGTGTTCGACCGCACCACCGGGGTGTTGTCGGTGTCGAAGATCCCGCTCTAAGCTCGACGCCCCGACGATTCCCCCCTCACCCCGACCCTCTCCCCCTGCGGGGGAGAGGGGGCTCGGACCAGGGCATCGGGGAGAGGGCGATGGGCC
>JBEBJC010000680.1:0-4903 GCA_040080105.1 Myxococcota bacterium | reverse complement strand
CCGAGCCCCCGGCGGACGGTGGGGGCGAACCGGGCTCCGTCGGCGAGTGGACCGTGGCTCTAGCCGAGTCCGTGGGGTGCGCCGCGACGCCCGAGCCCAGGCAGCACGCGCAGGTCGCGTTCTTCGTGACCGACGAGCCGATCGAGGTCGGCGCCCGGTGGGTGGATCGCGGGTTCTTCGTCGCCGGCGGCGTGGGCAGCAGCTCGATCCTCACCGACGCGTGGGTGTACGACGTGGGCGCCCCCGAGGGGGTGTGCCCGTGGCTCCTCCACTCCGCCGCCGTGTTCGGCGACGGCGCGGGCGGCGTGGCGCGCGGGGCGATGGCGTACCTCCCCGACACGGAGCAGCTGCTGATCGCGGGCGGCGTGGTCGACCGCGGCGCGTACCAGGCCTCGACGATGGAGGTCCGGCTGCTGAACCTCGCCAGCGGCGGCGCCGGGAGGTTCACCGTCGGTGGGTTCGGCCCGCCCGACGCCGCGACGGTCACGATCCTCGACGACCCGTTCTGCGCGTCCCCGACCTGGCCGTGCGACTACTACGTCGCCGGCGGCTGGCCGGAGTGCTGGTCGACCACCGAGCCGGTCGACGCCTGCACCGGCGCGCTGCAGGGGAGCTGCGGCGCGTGGGCCGCTGCCCCGGCGGTGTGCGCCGCGGGGCCCACCTGCGAAGCCGCGGATCTGGACGTGCTCGACCCCGATCTCGGCCTGTTCGCGCGGTCCGCGCTCGTCGACGGGCTCGCCGACAGCGCGTTGATCGAGGGCGCGAGCGGCGCCGTGCACCTGTTCGGAGGTGTCGGCGCCTGCTCCGGTGCCTGCCCCGAGTCGTGGGCGGCGGTGCTCGACCTCGGTCACGACGGCCACGCCGAGTCCGCGCACGCAGTGGGCTCTGCCGGGCGGTGGGACCTCGTGCCGAGCACCGGGAGCTACTTCAACGCAGCTCCGGCGGGGGCGACGGCCGAGCTCCGAGCGGACCTGTGGCCCCCCGACGCCTCGGTCGGGCTGCGCGGCGCGGCGGGCGTGTCCACCGGGCTCGACTGGGATCCGAGCGCCCGGCGGTGGGTCGCCGAGGGGGTGCGCCGGGACCTGCTGTTCGGGGGGACCTCCCACCAGGACGTGAGCCCGCAGGTGTCGTTTTCGGTGCTCCCCGAGGACCTCACGAACTTCTACCCGCAGTGCCCCGTGCACCTCGACGTCCCGGTCACGCCTGCGTGGGTCCCGCTCGAGCTCTTGACCGGGTTCGAGCCGTACCACCCGGCCCTGGTGGTGGACCCGTCGGCCTCCGCCGCGGACTACGTCGGCAAGTCGGTCACCCCCGGGATGGCGCCGCGGGTGAACGTGGCCGCCACCCGGTTCGACGCCGACGCGGTCGTGCTGTACGGCGGGGAGGAGGAGGTCGAGCCCGGGTGGTTCGAGGCGACCGACGTGATCCAGCTGGTGGACGTGGGCGTGGAGCCCTACGTGCGAGAGGACGTCGGGAGCGTGGGCACCGCCACGGTGGGCGGGGCGGTGGTCACCGACCCGTTCACCCGCCGGGCGTGGGCGTTCGGCGGGAACCTCACCGACGCCGCCGTGTGGTCGATCTCGCACCGAGACACCGTGATCGAGCCGAACGGCGCCAGCACGTTCGAGGTGCTCGGGATGGAGCAGGAGATCGCCCAGGTCTCGGGGACCGATCTCGCGTCGTCCAGCTGGGAGGTCCGATACGGCTATCGGCTGGCGCACCACTGCGCCCAAGGCGCGCCGCCCGCGCCTGCGTGGGCGAGCCCCACCCGCACCGATCGGTGCTTCGCCGACCGGATCGTGCTGGAGTTTCGTGACCAGTCGCCCGGGGCCGCGCCGGATGGCGCGGAGCGCGCCTCCGCCGTGGTCGAGGTGCGGTTCGGAGGCGCCGGCGCGTGGTACCCGGCCGAGCCGATCGGCGCGCTCGCGGGCGACGAGGACCAGGACGGCATGCCCGACGACGGGGTGCTGGTGGAGCCCCGGATCCCGAACCTGTATCGGTTCTATCGCTCCTACCGGGTGCCGCGCACCTTGGCGGACGGTGACCAGCTCGACGTTCGGGTGGCGCTGTCCACCTCGACCAGCCAGCCCGTGCCCGCGAAGCTCGACGTCCGGACGAACCAGGCAGCGCTGAGCTACGCGGAGCTCGGGGACGACGCGACCCAGATCGTGTACGCGGGCCAGGCGTTGGCCCGGCCGACGGCGGGGCCGATGGTCAGCGAGTACGCCCCAGGTGCCGAGCAGGCGCCGTTGTGGCGCACCCACCTGCTCGCGCCCGACGGCGCCGCGGGGATCGCCCCCGGAGGCGAGGTGCCCTGTGAGGAGGCGGCGTTCGAGCTGCTGGAGATCGCGCCGGACCCGGCCCGCTCGCGGTGCCTGGTCACGGGGGACGGCGCGTCTCGACCGTTCCTCCAGGCGATCCTGGACGACGACGACCTGATCGTCCTGTTCGTGGCGGGCGGGCTGGACCTCGTCGGCACGATCGACGGCCGGATCTCGGTGTGGGCCGACCCCGGCCTGTCGGAGGGGGTCCGCGACGACCTGGTGGCGTACGTCAGCGACCCGCTGCCGCAGCAGGGGCCGGCGGACCTGGCGTGGCTCGAGGCGACGTTGGGCCCGCTCCCGGCGAGCAGCTGGGTCGTGGTGGCGACCCGGCCGCCGGCCGATGCGTTCGGGACCCCGATCGTGGGGGTCACGTTCGGCGGGCTCACCTGGCTGCAGGACTTCGGGTTGGACGGGGAGCTCGACGAAGGTGTGGGGAGCGTGTTCCCGCACGACTGGCGCAGCGCGATGCTCCACGAGCTGGCGCACGCGTGGTTCGGGTACCAGGTGCGGAAGATGGAGGCGCCCGACGCCGACGGTCGGGACACCACCTGGGTGATCGAGGGGATGCCGAGCCTCCTGTCGACGATGCGGTACCCGCAGAGCGGCGGCCGGGACGAGATCCTGGACAACCGGCGCCGGTTCGCGCGGGCGGTGAACGACATCGTTTGGTCACGTTTGAAGAACGACCTGCTCCACCGGGTCGAGCATGTCCCCATACAAACCGATGCGTCTTATGGTTTCGACGACCTCGCGGCCCGGGTCTACACCGTGGCGCCGTACCTGTTGTCCCAGCTGGCGTTCACCGCGGCAGCGACCGACGCCGACACGCCGGACCCGATGACCAGCGTGGGTCGGTGGACCTCGGTGCTGGCTGGTGCCCCGCTGCGGGAGCTGACCCGAGACCTGGTGAAGGGGTACGTCGACTCGGAGGTCGCTGGGTTTTGGGACGCCTGGCTCGACGACGCCAACAGCGTCGGGATCCCCCTCGTCGGGCCCGAGTCGCTGGTCGTCGACGGTGTGGGGGTCGGCACGCTCACCGTGCGCCAGTGGCAGGTCGACTGGCTCGGGTGGCCAGCGTTCTCGGACGTTCCGTACGTGCTGGGCTGCGCGCCCGAGGCTGACCCCGGCGTGCTCGCGTTCGACGCGTGCACCGCCACCGAGACCAGCTGGTTCGACGCGAAGCCCGCCACCAGCGGTCCAGCGGCGCCGACCTTCGAGCGCACCCTCTCCCCCGACGCGGGGACCGGCGCCTACCGGCTGGCGGTGCTGTCCGGCCCGTCGCTGCTCCCCGGCGTCTCATCGTACTCGGTGGAGCACGGAGGAAACCTGCTGGATCAGCGGTCTTCGTTCGCCGCCGCCCGAACGTGGATGACCGTGTGCAACGGAGACACGACCGGGCGGTGTGACCCGGCAACCGACTCGGACGTCCCCGCGGACGGGGTGCTCGACGACTTCGACCACGACGGCCACCCGGACTGGTCCGACTGCCGGCGCGACTCGGCGAGTCCGGTACCTCCGGGCCAGGTGTACTTCCTGGCTCCCGAGGAGCCGGTGGGGGCGTCGCCGGACCAGTTCACGACCGATGCGAACTGCGACGGGTGGCCCACCCCCCTGATGGTCGAGCTGCTGTGACACCGCGACTGGAGGCGAACATGCGCTGGAAGGGATTGCTGACGGCGGTGTGGGCGGGGGTGGCGACCGCAGCCCTCCCTGGCGGCGACGGCGCGAGCGCCGCCGCCCCGAACGTCCCCGTCCCGTGGGATCGGATCGTCGACGCGCTGGACGCCGCGGACACGATGTTCCTCGCGCTGGGGGTCGCTTCGACGGCGGGCGGTGAGATCCACGCCGACCCGATCGGACCCGGCAACCTGTACCTCCGGGTCGCGGAGGACAGCCGGTTCGCCGCAGACATCGAAGGGATCGCGCGAGTGACCTTCGACGGTACCCAGCTGTGGTTCGACAACCCGAACCCGAGGGTCCCCCCCCAGCGCCTGGCCGCGCTCGAGCCGATCGTGCGCGACCTGGTCCCGTTCCTCCGCGCGGGGATGCCCGGGTCGACCTGGCGGGTGCTGACCGGGCCCGAGCCCGGGATGCCCCCGTCGGTGGTGCACGACGCCAAGTGGGCCGAGGTGGGGCTCCCGTTCGCGTGGGCCGCAGCGACCCGAGTCTATGTTCGGGTGAATGGAGACGGGTCGCTGATGACGATTCGGGTGATCGACGCCGCCACGAACGAGCGGTACTGGCTGGACAGCAACCACTTCTACTACTCGGAGATCAACTCTCGCGGCAGCTACTGGGACGTGGTGCTGGAGCCCGATCTCGACGTGCGTACGTACCGCGGCTTGCACTCCCAGGGGTATCCCGAGTGGGTCACCCATCCACGCCCGAGCGAGGGCGCGCTGTTGTACCACCAGCGGATCGTGCGCCTGCCGCTGTCGTACCAGGACCTGCTGTCCACCGGCACCCAGGAGTCGTACGGCGAGCGCCCCGCCCTCGAGGTCGGCCCCGTCGTCTGCGCGGGGCCCGCCCCCGTCGTGCAGCTGCCGTTCACCTTCGTGTTCGCGCCCGATCCCGCCGAC
>JBEBJC010000679.1:0-4911 GCA_040080105.1 Myxococcota bacterium | reverse complement strand
ACCCCGGGCCGCGTCCGGCGGAGCTCCGGGTGCGGGTCGAGCCCCTGTTCGACGGCGCGGGCGAGATGTTCGCGGTGGCGCTGTTCGCCGACGAGGTCGGGCCGCGCGGGCTCGGGAGCGCTCCAGCCGCGCAGCTCGCGCCGCGCGCGGACGCGTTCTCCGAGGTGTTCGCCGAAGATCCGGCCACGCTCGACGCGGTTTCGTTCGCACGACGGATCGCCCCGAGTGACCTGCCGATCGTGCTGCTGTCGGAGACCGGGTCGGGCAAGGAGCTGTTCGCCGCCGCCATCCACCGCGCCAGCCGTCGCGCCGACGGCCCGTTCGTCGCGGTGAACTGCGGGTCGGTCGCCCCCTCCCTGCTCGAGAGCGAGCTGTTCGGGTACGCCCCCGGCGCGTTCACCGGGGCCGACCGCCAGGGCCGGGACGGGTGGTTCCACGCCGCGTCGGGCGGGACCCTGTTCCTCGACGAGGTCGCCGAGATGCCCGCGCCGATGCAGACCGCGCTGCTGCGGGTGCTCGAGAGCGGGCGATACCACCGGGTGGGCGACACCACGGCGCGCACCGCCGACGTTCGGATCGTGTGCGCCACCTGCCGCGATCTCCCCGGGCTGGTGGCGTCGGGCGGGTTCCGCCAGGACCTGTACTACCGGTTGAAGGGGGTGCAGATCGCGCTCCCGCCGCTGCGCGATCGGACCGACCGGCTCGCGCTCGCGCGGCACCTGCTCACGCGCGACGGGCCCGCACCGGCGATCGGGCCGGAGCTCGCGGCGTGGATCGAGGCGTACGGCTGGCCCGGCAACGTGCGCGAGCTGAAGTCGGTGTTGGCGGTCGCCCGGGTGTTGGCCGGCGACGCGGCCGCGCTCGGACCGGCGCACCTGCCGCCGGACCTCGCCCGCCACACCCCGGCTCAGCCGTCGCCGGTCGAGCGCCTGGCCGAGGTCGAGCGGTGGGCGGTCGAGCGCGCGCTGGCCGAGCTCGGCGGCAACGTGAGCGCAGCCGCGCGGCGGCTCGGGATCGCCCGCAGCACGATCTACCGGATGTTGCAGCGCGCCTGATCCGACCGTTCGAACGCCGCGAGGGACCGCTCGAGCGCCGCGGCGAGGCCGGGTGGGTCGGCGAAGAACGGGCTGTGCCCGGTGTCGAGGGTCAACACCGCGTCACACGGGGTGTCCTGCACCATCCGGTCCTGCAGCGCGGGGGTGACCGCGCGATCGCGGGCACACCTCACGTACACCTTCGGCACTCGGCCGAACCGGGCCTCGGTCAGCGCGAGCGGGGTGAACCCAGGCGCGTTCGGCTCGGGCTCGAGCAGCGCCTCGGCCAGGCGCACGATCTCGGGCGGGCAGTCGTGGTACAGCGCCTCCCGGTACGCCCGGCGGGCGAGCGCGTGGGTCGCGAACCGCGCGGGGAGCAGGCGCGACGCGGCCCACCGCGCCGGGGCGAGCTTCAGCCACCGCACCATCCAGCCGAGCACCCGCCGCGGAGGCGGCGCGACGATGTTCTGCACCACCAGCGAGCCAGGATCGAGCACCGCGTAGTCCATCATCGAGCGCCCGCTCGGCACGAGGTACGCGGCCAGGTACACCAGCCCGGCGACCCGGTCGGGCAGCCGCTCCGCCACCTCGCTGATCACGATGCCGCTGCGGCTGTGCGCGACCAACACCACCGGCTCGGCGGCGGCCTGCACCGCGGCGACCACCCCGTCGACGCAGCTCGCCAGCGTCACCCGTCGGCGTGGGGTCGGGTCGCGGCCGTGACCGGGCAGATCGACCGCGACGCCCACGTGGCCCGCCTGCTCGAGCAGCGGGGTGAGTCGATGCCAGTTCCACGCAGCGTGGAACGAACCATGAACCAGGACGAAGGTAGCCATGCCTGCCCGGTATCGGGCCGTGCCGGCCTCCCGGCGGAACGCCGCGGACCCGTCAGCCGAACCGGCGGGTCGGGCCGGGCTTCTGGGAGCTCGGCGCCCGACCCGAGGTGCACATCTGCAACTTGGAGCTCGGGTTCGCCGGGTGGATGGAGCACAAGAGGCCCGGCATCGAGAAGCCGCCCCTCGACCGGTCGCACGTGCTCCCGCTCGCGCCGGTGCGACGCAGCCCGCCGTCGCCCACCTGGGCCGAGATGGATGCCGCGATCCGCCGCGCCGGGACCCCTCGATCGGTGGTCCACCACCACCGCCGCGCTGGTGGCGCAGGGCCGGCTCACCGCCGACGACCACCGCGAGGTCCGGTGGCGCGAGGTGTTCGGCGATCTGGTGGCGAACACCGACATGCACGCGAACAACTTGCCGCTGTGGCTCGACGACCTCGCGCTCGCGGGGTCGCGGCGACGTACTGGGCAGCGCTCGCCGACCACGGCGAGGTGTCGAGCGTGGCGGGCGGTGGCGCGCGACAACCACCCCCGAGGGGTGGGGCTCGGGCCGGGGATCGGGCGGTTGCCGCGGTAGCGAGGCGAGCTGGACGGATCGACAGCCCCAGGGTACACTACGTGAAACGACCGGAGGGAACGATGCTACCGCGTACCGCGTACCGCTGCTCGTGTGCGCCACATCAGTCGTCGGGGGACTGACCTGGAGCGGAGCCTCGGAGAACCCCGGCGTTGCGAAGGCCGACTCGCTCCCCGAGCCGAGTGATCTGGTCGTGGACTGGGTCGGCGATGCGCTGGTGCTGACCGCAACCGAAGCGTTCGACATCGTGGTCGAGCTCGAGGTTCAGGACGGCGCGACCTCGGTCGCCCTCGAGCCCATGCAAGCCAACGTGCCCGCGTCGAGCACGCTCACGCTCGCGACGACACTACCCCCCCTCGAATCAACGGTGTCCGATGACCCTCCCCCTTCTGTCCCTCATGGCGTGTGCGGGCGGCGCAGATCGCGACCGGGATGGAGATGGATCCACCGAGGCTGAAGACTGCGACGACCGAGATCCGGCGGTCTACCCAGGGGCACCCGACGTCGCGGGCGACCAGCTCGACCACGACTGCGATGGGTACGACACCGCGTCGGACACGCTCGGCGAGGTTGATCGGCTGGTCTCCGTCGATCCTCCGAGGCACCTCCAGCTCGGCCACGACCTGGACGTCGCGGACCTGACCGGCGACGGCGCCGCTGAAGTCCTCGCCGGTTCCCAACAGGCCAGCGTCGACGACGCGGAGGCTGGCCAAGCTTGGCTGTTCGACGGAGCCACCCGCCAGCCCCTGGCGCACTGGCAGGGGGCGTCGCTCGGGTTCCAGCTGCTCGGGCAGGACGTCGAGGTCGCGCTCGGACCGCAGCCACAGCTGCTGCTGCGCTCACTAGAGGGCGTGTGGGTGCTCGATGCCGACGCTTCTAGCGGCTACCCGGGCGATGTGGGCGGCTCGCTCATCAGCGGCGACGCCGACGGGTACCTCGTCGGCAATCGAATCAAGTCCATTCCACTCGTTGGCGACGCTCAGGCTGACGTGGTCGTGGAGTGCGGCCGCGATGTCGACGGGACGCCCGAGGCCGTTTGCGTGACCACGGGCCCGGTGCACGCAGATGCCAAGGTCGGCGACTCGGACATCATCATCGACGGAGACCACCTCGGATCGGCGTTCGCGGGCCCAGACGTGGACGGCGACGGGTCTCCGGATCTGGTGGTCGGCGCGGACGGTGCCCACGACGAAGCAGGAGCGGTCTATCTGGCCCCTGGACCGCTGGAGAGCGGGCACTTCGATCCGTCGGTGTTCGTACAGGAGTGGACCGGCGAGAACTCAGGGGACTGGCTCGGTGCGAAGCTGTTCACCTCCGACCTGGACGGCGACGGGCTCCAGGAGATCCTGGCCGACGCCATGGCGTGGCCGGGTCAGGAGCGTCGCGGCCGTCTGTACGCGCTCGACACCACCGTCGGCGACGTTCGTGACTCCCCGCTGATCGTCGATGGGGATCCTGGCCTGCAGCACCTCGGCATGGCGGCTGCGGCCGCAGACCTCGACGGCGACGGCATCGTGGACCTTGCAGTCGGAGCGCCAGGCCTCGCCACGCTGGACCCCGAGGTCCGCGGGCGCGTGCTGGTGTTCTACGGACCCGTCGCGGGGCACCTCGGATCGGAGGACGCGGGGCGCATCTTCTCGGGAACCGAGCCCGGCGACCAGACGGGAGGGGCGATTCGCGCAGGTGATGTCGACGGGGACGGCGCGGTAGACCTGGTGGTCGGGGCATCGTACGCAGACGGAGCCCGCTTGGACAGTGGCCGCATCTATATCCTGGAGGGGCCGATCACCCGCTGGTGACGTCCGCGCTCGCGCGGACGGCCGGCCGCTCAGGAGAACAGGCGGGACACGGGCGACCTCACGGAAGCGGCGGCGACGTCTTCCTCGGCGTGCAGGAACTCCGCCAGCGCGCACTCCCGGTCCGGGTGGGGGTGGCGACACCGTGAGTCGCGGGTCTCCACGTCGAGGTTCCAGTACTCCGCCACGCCGGCTCGGGCGCAAATTGCCGCATTCGCGCGGTCCATGGCCTGGGTGGTGAGGGAGATCGCCACCGCCAGCGCCAGCGCCGAGCAGCCCGCGGCCGCCTGAACCGTGACAGGGGCCTGGTGCGCGCCACGGACAGGTGCGCCCACTCCTGCGGCTTCGCCCGCCGACCTCCGCGGAGTGCTTCGAAAGAGCCGGTTCCGTCGTTGCCCGCGGACTCGATCCCAGCGCCAGGGTACCGCTCGACGACACGAGCGGTACCCAGCGATGAAGCTGAACCATGGAGGCGGTACTGGGTGATACATGTCGCCGCGCTCCGACATCACTCCCACAACGAAATACGCTGGGCGCTCACCGGTCATCGGATGGAGGTGGCATGGATCCCGAAGGGTCCCGGAGCTGGGACGAAGCCGTCGCCCTCGGGTTCGAACGCGGGGAGCCCCTTGGCCTCGAGCACGAGCGGTGGGAGCGTCGCTCCGAGGG
>JBEBJC010000678.1:0-4914 GCA_040080105.1 Myxococcota bacterium | reverse complement strand
GGTCGGGTCGGGCGGCGACGTCCGCGCGGGCAGGGTGCGGGTCGGTTCGGTGCAGGCGAGGAGCAGCCACATCCACCCACGATACCGCGCCCGGGGGTCAGCCGCCGAGCGCTCGGATCAACGCCCGCGCGGTCGGCCCGACCAGATCCTCGACCGACGGGCACGGCGACCGGTGGTCGGCGATCCGGGTCATCACCGACGGGTCGAACCCACACGGGCGGATCCGCCGGAACCGCTCGAGGTCGGGATCGACGTTGAGCGCCAGCCCGTGCCAGGTGACCCACCGCCGGCACGCGATGCCCACCGAGCACACCTTGTGCCCGCTGCCGGGGGGCCCGAGCCACACGCCCGAGTTGCGCGGGTCGCGCCCCCCTTCGAGCCCGAGCCCGGCGAGCACCTCGATCACCGCGTGCTCGAGCGCCCGCAGGTGGGCGTGCAGGTCGGTGGTGCGCACGATCGGGTACGCGACCAGCTGCCCGGGCCCGTGCCAGGTCACGTCGCCCCCGCGCTCCACCTCGACCACCGGGATCCCGCCGGCGTCGAGCACGTTGGCGCCGGCGCCCCGGCTCTTCCCGACGGTGATCGTGTCGGCGTGCTCGAGCAGGACCACGGTGTCGGGGATCCGGTCGGCGATCCGGTCCTCGACCAGGGCGCGCTGCAGCGCGTGCGCGTCGGCGTACGACACGCCGCGCCCCTCCCACCGCCAATTCACCGGGGCTCCCGTCCGCTCACCGAGCGCCTGCGCGCATCCGATCGGCCTCGGTCGACGTACAGGCTCCGACCCGCGCCATCCCGAGCGCCTTCACGTCGCGCAGGTCGTGCGCGGCGAGCTCGGGGCCGCCCGCCGCCACCGCGAGGTCCACCCGGTCGCGCGGCTGGGGCGCCGCGCCGGTCCGGGTCGCCTCGGCCCGCGCGAGGGACCGCCGCGCCGGTTCGTCGGTGGTGCGCCCGTCGGGGGGCGCGCCGAAGAACAGCGGCGCCGTCGCCCAGTCCACCGGGCCCGACACCACCGCGACCAGGCAGCCGCCGGTGGTCGGGGACGCATCATGGTCCCAGTTCAGCTTCCACGCGTGGGACTCGCCCACGTACAGCCACGGCTCGGGCCCGTTCGACGGCACCAGCCACGCGGGGTCGGCGCGCAGCTCCACCAGCCACCCAGTGGACAGGGTGGACCCGCGCACGTTCGGGTCCTCTTCGGGCGCGGCGAGCCGGAACGGCCGCGCCCACACGAGCTCGGGGACCGGGCTCGCCGGGGCTTGGGCCCACGCGGCACTCCACAGCTGGAGCGTGATCAAGGCAGCACCTCCTGCAGCAACACCAGGTCGTCCAGCCCGATCGCCCCTTGGTCGGAGCCGTAGGCGGCCCCGAACCGGAACCGCACCTTCTCGACCCGCGACAGGTCGAGCGCCGTCCCTTCGGCGCGGAAGTCCGCGACCGGCACGCGGATCGTCTGGAACTCGTTCACCCACCCGACGCCCGTGCCCGAGCCGTCGCGGGCGAACGGTGGGTTGATCCCGCCGTACGCGCCGAAGTCGATCGCCGAGGTGGCGCCGTCGGCGTCCTGCAGCTCGACCGTGAACGACAGCGGCCCGGCGAGCGCGACGGTGTACGGGAACCGGGTGCGCTGGCACGCGCGGAACGACAGGAACGTGTCGTCGGTCCAGTCCTGCTGGTCGGCGACGATGTCCCACTCGATCTCGGTCTCGGTCCCGCTGGCCCAGTCGAGCACCAGCCCGCGCTCGGGGCGGGTGTCGCCGGACTCGCTCCAGGTCATCCCGTTGAACGGCTCGTTCTGCGACGGGCTCAGGTCACCGTCCTCGTCGTTGAGCGCCCCTTGGACCACCCCGCTCGCGGTGGTGGCCACCGCGCCGCCCGACGACGACAGCTCGACCGCGGGCTCGGACTGGAAGTCGTCGATCACGAACGTGCGGTCACCCTCGGCCCGCTTCAGCTGCAGCGTGACCGGGGTCTCGACCCCGGGCGGGGCGAACCGCTCCGGCGGGCGGCTGAAGTACTCCCACCAGAAGTCCTCGCCGTCGATCGAGGCGCGCACCAGCGCGAGCAGGTACGACCGCGCGATCTGCTGCGCCGCCGGCCGCCCGATCAGCGGCCCCGGACCGACGCCCGCGCCGTCGGCGAACCCGCAGCAGTTGAAGTCGTTGTGGGTGGCGCCCTGCACGTACGCGACCGCGCCGAGCTCGGTGTGCCCCTGGAAGATGCGGAAGTACTCGACGATGTCGGAGTCGGGCGCGCCGGTCACGTCGCCGTCGGCGCTGCCGTCGAGCTGCGCGTACACCGGCACCGACATCGGGTCGGCGACCTCGGCCGAGGTCCACACCGTGGGCGCGATCGACACCACCAGCTTCAGGTCGTCGGCGGTGTACGCGGTCGGCGTGATCTGTCCGGTCTCGAGCCACGCGTACGCCATCACCACGCCCTCGCCGCCCCGGGAGTGGCCGATCCACGCGATCCGGTCGGCGTCGACGTGGCCGTCGAGCGCGCCCCCGCCGATCGTGGCGAGGTTGGTGAGGAACGCCTCGGTGTTCTTCCAGGTCGACCCGGCCGCGGGCTCGATGCTGGTGTCGCCGGTGTCGTTCGTGTGCACCACCACGACGTAGCCGTGGGAGGCGAAGTGGTTCCCGAGGTAGTCGTACCAGGTGTAGTCGTGGCCGTTGCCGTGGCTGATCACGACCACCGGCAGCGGGTCGAGCGTGTCGACCTCCTGCGGGTAGTAGGTGAGGAACGTGACCCAGGTGGCGAACGAGGTCTCGAACTTCGTGGGGGTGTACGGCCCCGGCGCCGACAGGTCCGCGCTGACCCGCAACCCCGGCGTGTCGTAGCCGTCGATCAGGTCGCCCGGGTCGAGGGTCCCGTCGCTGCCGAAGTCGACCACCACGTCGTACGATCCGGCGAGGCCGGTGACGGCGGGCGCGTCCCACAACAGCGCCACCCCCGACGCGTCGGCGGGCACCACCCCGGAGATCGGGCCTGCGACCGCGGCTCCGATCGCGGGGTCGGCGATCCAGCCGTCGGCGCCCCGGTGGGGCACCAGCCACGCCTCGTACGGCAGGCCGACGCGATCGCGCCATTGCCCGGGGTCGACCAGCAGCTCGACCACGTCGTCCTCGACCGAGAACAGGTCGGGGGTCTCGAACCACGGGAACTGGTCGAGCGACCGGCCCGCGAGCCCGTGGGGCGGGTCGACGTGGAACGGGACCGCGGCCGAGCAGCTCCCTGCCTCGATCCCGACCGAGCCACGCCCGACCGCGGTCCCCTGCGCGATCACCGCGTCACCGGCGGTGAGCTCGTCGCCCGCCTGCAGCGACGTGCCGTCGGCGCGGTACAGCGCGACCGGGCCGTCGAAGGTGACCGCGCCCGAGGCCGCGGCGACCAGCGGGCGCTGGCCGACCACCCGGTCGAACGATGGGGAGGGATCGAGCTCGAGCCGGAACCCTTCGGCGCCGACCACCACCGGGTCGGCGAACCCGACCGTGAACGCCCCCTGCGCGCACGGCACACACGCGCCGTCCTCACAGGTCTGGTCCTCCGAGCACGCCTCGACCGACGCGACGTTGCCCACGGCGTCGCAGGTCACCACGTCGTCGCCGTCGCAGAACGCCTCGGCCGCACGGCCGTCACACGCGTCGGTCGGCGCGGGAGGGGTGCCGCTGTCGGTCGGCCCCCCGTCGTCGCCGTTGTCCTTGTCGCCGTTGCAGGCGAGCATCACGATGGCCAGCACGCGATCCCCCCGGTCGAGCCAGGGTCGTAACCGACCTCCGGTCGGCCGCTCGTCAAGAGTGCGACTACGGGAAGAACGCCCGCACGCCGATGTACCCGAGCGGCAGCTCCACCCAGGTCGCGCCGTCGTCGATGTTCAGGTGGAGGCGGGCGCCGAGGTCGACGCCGACCTTGCGGTTGAGCGGCAACACCACGCCGCCCCGCCCGGACAGCGTGACCGCGTCCTGGGAGTACACGAACAGCGAGTTCGGCGCGAACCGCGCCATGCCGTAGCCCACCGTGCCGCCGACGTACGGCGCGACGCCTTCGGTGCCGAGGAACGCGTCGAGCCCGGCGAAGAACCCGACTCCGAGGGTGCCTTCGTCGACGTGGAGCGACAGGCCGGCCAGCAGCTCGACCGTGTCCGACACGAAGTACCCGCCGCTCGGCGCGAGCTCGAGGTACACGTCCGACACGCCGTCGGCGAGCACGATGTTCGCGGTGGCCTGCCCTCCGATCTCGAACGTCCCCTCGTCGATCCCGAGGTCCTCGGCCCATGCAGCTCCGACCAACCCGATCCACATCGCGTGCCTCCCTCGGCGTTTCCGTTCCGTACCGGTCGCGGGTCCATACCCGTGGGAGCGCGCGGCGACATCCGGCGCTCGGGGAGACACCGTGAACGCGTGGGTTCGGTGGGTGCCGGCGGCGATGGCGATGGCGGCGTGTGGCGGCGCGGACGAGCAGCCCGACACCGGCGCGGTCGACGACCGTCCGGCGATCTGCGTCGACGCGCCGGGCGTCGGGTGGGACAACTTCGGGTCCGGGTTCGTGACCCAGTACTGCGACGCGTGCCACGCCGCCGGGGTGGCCGATCGGCACGGCGCCCCGGCTGAGGTGACGTTCGACGACGAGGACCAGGTGTGGGCGTGGGCGGATCGGATCGTGGTGCGCAGCGTGGGGGTGGAGGCCACGATGCCCCCCCAAGGCGGCGTGGACGAAGACGAGCGGTACCTGCTCGAGGTGTGGCTCACCTGCGACCCGCGCGCCGCCGACTGACCGTATCCGCCGCGGATACGGTTTCGGCTCGGCGATCTGCCCCCCGGCGCGTTCTGTTCCCAGGAGGCGCGATGTACGGAAGGTACGCGGCGGTGTGGTTGCTGGGGGCGACGCTGGGCTGTCGGCACGACAACCCACCCG
>JBEBJC010000677.1:0-4918 GCA_040080105.1 Myxococcota bacterium | reverse complement strand
ACCATGAACAAATCGTCGGCGTCCGGGCTCACGACCAGCCGGATCGAGCGCTGGTGCATCGTCAGGCCGGGGTGGTGGCGGCGGCGAACTGGACGTTCATGTTGCGCAGGCGCCGGCCGAGGGTGGCCACGAGCTTCCACAACACCAGGTTGCCGAGCGCCGGCTCCATCATGCAGTACTCGCGCAGCGCGTCGCGCTCGATCGTGAGCAGGTGCCCGAAGCCCTTCGCGATCACGGTGGCCGAGCGCGGGTCGGTGTCGACCAGCGCGAGCTCCCCGAAGTGCTCGCCCTCCGACAGCTGGAGCACCTCGCGCCCGTCGATCTGGATCGACACCTGGCCCTGCACGACGACGTACAGCGTGTCGCCCATCTCCCCTTGGCGGGTGATCACCTGGTGCGGCGTCACGAACAGCTCGTTCACGATCCGGCCGACCCGGAGCCGGGCGTGGAACGGCAAGTCCTCGAACAGGAACAGGCTCTCCATCGCCTTCGCGCGCGCGGCGACCGCCTCCGCCTCGAGCACCGCCTCGGGCTCGATCGCGATCACCGTGACGTTGTCGCGCCCGCCGTGGTTGAGCGCCGCTTGGATCAGGCCGTCGACGGCCTGGGTCAGGTTCGGCAGGCTCATCCACTCGAGCGTCTCGGGCGCCTCGACCATGTCCGACAGCCCGTCCGAGCACAGGAGCAGGCGGTCGCCGTCGATCAGCTCGACGTGGAGAGTGTCGGTCCGCACGCTCGGGTACAGGCCGACCGCGCGGGTGATCACGTTGCGGTACCGGCTCGTCGCGGCGTCCTCGCGGGTCATCGCGCCGGTGCGGATCAGCTCGTTGACCATCGAGTGGTCCTCGGTGAGCTGGCGCAGCTCACCGTCGCGGACGATGTACGACCGGCTGTCGCCCACGTGCACGATGAAAGCCGCCCCGCCCCCGATCACGGCCGCCACCAGGGTGGTGGTCATCCCCTGGCGCCCGGTCGCTGTCGCGGCCTCGTAGACCCGTCGCGACGCGGCGTTGGCGGCTTGGTCGAGCAGCTGGAGCACGGCGTTGCGGGTGTCGCGGTTCGCGTTGTTCGCGAACGCGTCGACCGCGGCCTTGATCTGCGGCGCGAAGCTCTGGAACGTGTTGACGGTGATCGCGCTCGCGAGCTCACCGGCCTTGCGCCCGCCCACGCCGTCGGCGACGACGAACACGCCGAACTCCTCGGCCGCGAGCAGGGAATCTTCGTTGTGTTTCCGCTTGAGCCCTACGTCAGTCCGGGCGTGGAACCTCAGCATGACTCCCTCGGGCGCCGGCGCGACAATAACAGCCTACCTCACGAACCGGAAGTGCAGCGGGCCGCGCCCCGCTCATTCCACCACGAGGGGCCACCGCCGGTCGACGAACGGCTCCCCGTGGACCTCGCCCCGGGTCGTCCTGCGGAGCGTGAGGCGGAGCGCCCACCTCCCTGGCGGCGCGCCGGGTGGAGCAGCGACCGGCAGATCCCACCGGCGGGTCTCACCGACCGCCAGGCGCGAATCTCCGAGCAGCGCGAACGGCGGGGTGGGCTGCAGCGCGCGCTCGAGGTCGACCTGCAGGACGTTGACCGGGTCCCCGCCGCCCGCGGGCTCGAGCGTGGCGGTGAGGCGGACCCCGCGGAACGGGCTGCCGGTGGGGAACGCGTGTCCGGCGCCGGTGTTGGTCAGCGACACCGACGCGCCGGCGGGCGCCGCGCCGCGGGTCAGCCGGGTCGACGGCAGGGACAGCTCGATCGTGACCGCTCGCGCCGGGTCGGCCCGCATCGTGTGGTCGACCGGCCCGCCGTCGGCGCTCGCGCCCAGGTGACACCCCTGGCAGGTCAGCCCGAGGCGGTCGAACCCGGCGCGCTTCCACTCGCCCCAGGTGTCGTACAGCGGCTCCTCGGCGCCCGGCCAGGTGAGCTGGTGGCACGCGGCGCAGCCGACCGAACCCCCGAGGTCGGTCGACCAGACCATCGGGTGCGGGGCCGGCTGGGCGGCCTCGGCTTCGGTGGCGGCGACCACCGCGCCACCGCGGAGGTGGCACGCGGCGCAGGTCACGCCCTCGATCGACAAGGTCGCGTCGAAGCCTGCGTTCGGGGCCGCCAACGGGCGGTCGATCCGCCCGCCGTCCCAGGTGTACGTCCACTCGGACTGCGAGCCGAGGGGCAGGTGGCACCCGAGGCACGCCGGCAGGCCCTCGGCCGCGCCGAGCAGCGCCTCCGACGGCGGCGCGGCGTGTGCGCTGGCGGCCCAGGTCGCGGCGGCGGTCGGGTGGCACGAGGCGCACACCTGCGCGCTCGAGCCGAACAGCCCGGCGGGCACGGCCCCCGGGTCGAGCGGCAGCGACGCCGGGAACAGCTCCTCCCGCAGCCGCTGCGCCTCGACCTGCTCGGTCGGCGCCGCCGCCGGACGGCTCCGTCCCCGGCCGCCGGCTGCGACCAGCGGCGCGACGAGGCCCGCGAACACGATCCACCTCGCCCTAGAAATCCACCACCTCGCGTCGGTCGGCCGTCGCGGCCGGCGGGACGATCAGCCGGGACCCAGCCGGGGTGTACATATCGATGTACGCCGAATATCCCTCGGTCACCTTCTTCACGTAGTCCCGGGTCTCCCGGTACGGGATGTGCTCGACGAACTCGTCGATCGGCACCGTCACGGGATGGGTGGGGTCAGCGGGGTTCGCGCGCACCCCCTGGAGCCAGTTCGACACGTTGAACGGTCCGGCGTTGTAGCTCGCGACCGCGAGCGGGAACACCCCGTCGAACCGGTCGAGCAGGAGCCCGAGGTACCGGATGCCGTACCCGACCGCGACGGTCGGATCTTCGAGGTCACCCGCATCGAACGTGGTGTCGTGCTGGAGGTCCGCCAGCAGGTGGCCGGTGCGCGGCATGATCTGCATCGCCCCGCGCGCGCCCACCCGGGACCGCGCGGTGGCGTTGTAGGTCGACTCCTGGCGCATCAACCCGAGCACCAGGTACGGGTCGAGGTCGTGCTCCCGCGCGTGGCTCCACACGTATCGGTCGTGCGCCAGCGGGTACGCGAGGCGCCACGCCTCCGCGACCTGCGCCGGGTCGGTCAGGGTCTCCCACGCGCCCCACAGGTTCCGCGCCGTGTTGTTGTGGTCGCGGGCGGCCAGGAACAGGTCCCGCCACGCCTCGGGGGTGGTGGCCACGAGCTTCTTCGCGACTTTGTCCCGCTTGCGGACCGCCTCGCGCCACCGCTCGTACCAGTCGTTGAACGTGGGTCCGGACAGGTCGTACAACCCGACCGACGCCAGGTCGACCACGGTGTTCAACTCGGGCCACTTCGCGCCGTACTCGTCGGCGAACGCCGCGAGCGCCGCGCGCGACCGCTCCGGGACGTGCAGGGTGCCCGGCCGGTACGACGACGGCGGCTCGAGCTCCCAGCTCGGCGGCTCCGGCGGGAGGAACGGGTCGGACGGGGTCGACAGGAGCTCGGTGACCAGGCCGTCCGAGGTCCAGCCGGCAAAGCCCGCGGGCAGGTCCCGCGCCCGCGCCGCGACCGGCGTGGGCAGCCCGGGCGCGGACGGGGCGGGATCGGTCACCGACAGGTTCAGCACCAGCGGCCCCGGGTCGCGCGGCGGATCGGTGCCGACCCACCGGCCGGCCCGCGCGTACGGCTCGATCGTCGGCCGAGCGGGGTCCGCCTGGGCGACCAGCCCCGCGTACCAGCTCCACGGCTCCTCGGTCGTGAGCCACGCGCGGTCCGCCGCCGCCTCCGCCCCGCGCCCGAGCCGATCGAGGGCCTTCGACCGCCAGTACCGCGCCTCCGGGGCGTGGGCCTCGTCCCCGACGGTGATGCTGTCGAACCGACGGACCGCGTCGTCGAGCTCTCCCGCCATGTACGCGGCGAAGGCCGCCGAGAATGCGGCCCGACGCCCGCTCCAGCCTCCCCGGCCCACCACCACGTCGAACTGCGCCCGCGCCTCGGGGTACCGCTTGGCGAGCAACATCGTGCGCCCGATCTCGTCCTCGGACTTCCGCCAGTGCCCGGCGTTGCCCGCCTTGGCCTGCATCTGCACGCCGAGGGTGGCCGCGTCGTCGAACCGGCCTGCCCGCGCCAGCACCCGGTACCGCTTCCAGGCGAGCTCAGGGTCGTTCGTCCGGGCGTACTCGGCGGCGTACTCCTGCTCCAGGAACGACCACCGCTGGGTTTGCCAGCCGAACCGCTCGGTCTCTTCCTTCACCCAGTCCGCCGCGCCGGGCTCTCCCCGCAGCGCGTCGAACAGCTCCCACGCCGGGTCGCGCCGGCCCGCCTCTCGCAGCGACAGCGCCCGCTGCTTGCGGGACTCGAGGTCGTCGGGGATCCGGGCGCTCGGGTGGCCGCTCGCCTGCAGCTCCGCCAGCCGCTCCTCCGCCACCCGCCCGGTGAGGGCCGCGCCGTGGCGCACGGCGAGGGCGGCGTAGATCGGGATCGCGGCGGCCGGATCCGAGTCGACCAGGTGCTCGGCGATCGCCAGCTCGATCTGCTCGCCGATCGGCCCCGTCGGATGGTCCTTGTCGTACGCGGCGGCGGCGGCGCGCGCCTCGGCCACTCGGCCCAGGGCGGCGTGGGACGCCGCTCGGATCCGGAGGCAGTCGCCCGCGTGAGGGCCGGCCACGTTTGCGCACAACGCCACCGCCCGGGCCGGCTCGCCGCGCAGGTACTCCTGGTCGGCTTGCAGATACCCCGCGAGGGGGGCCAGCGGTCCCTTCCCGGCGCGGACCTCGCCGAACGCGTCGCTCGCTCGCCCGTGCCGCCCCCGCTCGTGGTTCACCACCCCGACCACCATCCACGCGGCGTCTCGGCTGCGGGACGCGGGCCACGCAGCTACGGCGCGCTCGGCCATCCGCAGCGCCCGATCGGCGTCGCCGGCCTCGAGGTGAGCGCGGATCCCGTCGAGCGTCGGCGCGGGGTCCACGT
>JBEBJC010000676.1:0-4921 GCA_040080105.1 Myxococcota bacterium | reverse complement strand
CCCCAACGCGGTGCCGAGCGCCGCGCCGGCCACTCCGTAGCGCGGGGCCAGCCACAAGTTCAGCGCGAGGTTCGTGGCCACGTTCACCGACATCCACGCGCTCTGTCTGCCCGGCTGCCCCGCCTGCAACAGCGCGAAGTCGAGCGGGAGGAACGCCGCGTAGACGGCGAGCCCGAGCGCAAGGATCCCCAGCGCCGGCCGGGCGCCCGCCACCAGCTCGGGGGCGAACACCCACCCGAGGGCCGGGTACACCGCGAACACCCCCGCGGCGGCCGCCAGGTTCGACCCCAGGCCCAGGGCCATCACCCGCCGCGCCAGCCACGGCACCGACGGCCGCCCGGGCTCGGCCAACGCCACCACCAGCCGCGATGCGGCCGCCGCGCGGACCGTGACCCCGACCTGCACCAGCCCCTCGGCGAACAGGGTGGCGAACGCGTAGACGCCGACCTCCGCGTCGGTCGCGGTCGTCGCGAGCGCGAGCACGCTGAGCTTCAGCGCGTTGTCCGCGAGCGCGCTGTTCGGCAGCGCGCGCGCCGCGAACGCCGCGAGCGCCGCGTGCCACCGCCCGGCGTCGGGCGTGGGGCGCGGGCGGACCCACGCGAACAGCGCCGGCGCCACCGCGCACTCCGCCGCGAGGAACGCCGCACCGAGGTCACCCGGCGGACGCCCCGCGGCGATCACCGCGAACGCGGCAGTGGTGAGCGTCCCGATCCGCAGCAGCTGCGCGAACGCCCACGGCCGCATCCGGCGCTGGCCGACCAGCGACCCCATCCACACCTTGTTCAGGGTGAACGGCACCAGCGCCGCCGCCACCCACCTCAACCCCGCGCCCACCTCCGGGCTGTCGAACGCGCGCCCGAGGGGACCCGCGAGCAGGCTCATCGCGAGCGCCACGAGCGCGCCGGTCCCCAGCACCCACCGGGTCCCCGACGCGGTGATCGCGGCGCGCGCGCCGGGCTCGGACGCGACGTACTTCTGCACCGCGTCGTGCAGCCCGAACACCGCGAGCTGCGCCGCCACGGCGTACGCCGCGAGCAGCTGGTTGAACACCCCGAGCGCGTCGGCCCCGGCGAGCGCGCCGATCCCGCCGTTCAGCAGGGCCCCACCGGTCGCTAGCCCCGCGAACGCGAGGTAGCTCCAGGCGGTGTCGGACACGAGCTCGCGGGTGGGGCGCACGCCCGGGTGGTACCACGGAATCGCCCCGTGTACGGTGGGCACATGTCGAGGGCCGTGCAGCTCGTCGCGCTCGCGTCGGTGGTGGCGCTCGCCGTGTCGTTCGGGGTGTTCCGGATCGCGCCGATCGACGTGCCGGTGCACCTCGTGTCGGGCCGGATCTTGTGGACCACCGGGACCCAGCTCACCACCAACACGTTGTCGTGGACCTACCCGGACCACCCGGTCGACCAGCAGTACCCGCTGTACCAGGTCGCGGTGTACCTGCTCGACTCGCGGGTCGGCCCGTGGTCACTCACGGTGTTGTGCGCGGCGAGCTGGGCGGCGGCGGTGCTCGCGTGGCTCACCTGGTCCGGGTGGCGGGCAGCGGTCGGCGCCCCTGCGGTGTGGCTGTTCGCGGTGTTGGGGGTCCAGCGGCACCTCGTGCCGCGGCCCGAGGCGTTCACCGTGCTCGGGCTCGGCGCGCTCCTGCTCGGGTGGGAGGTGTGGCGGACCACCCGCTCGCGGTGGGCGCTGGCGGCGATGGTCGTCACCCAGTGGCTGATGGTGAACACCCTCCAGATGTTCGTGGTCGGGGTGGCGCTGCAGCTCGGGCTGGTGCTGCTCCTGGGGGTGACCCGCGCCCTCCGCGGGCGGGGGTGGGTCGACGACGCCGACGCGGCGCTGCCGCTCGGCCCGCTCGTCGCCACGGTGGGGGCGAGCCTCGCGGCCCTGTCGCTGTCGCCGAACGGGCTCGGGGTGTACACCTCGCCGCTCGCGCTGCTCCGCACGGTGTCCGAGCTCGGGACCGGCAGCGACTTGGGCGTGCAGTCGAACGAGCTCGAGCCGATCTGGACCGAGCCGATCGGGTTCCCGGTGACGCTGGTGCTGCTCGCCATCGCAGCGGTCGAGGCGTGGCGCGCGCGGGGTCGGTGGCAGCTCGTGGAGCTGGGGGTGCTGGCGATCGGCCTCGCGATGGTGCTCACCGCGATGCGCGGGATCCCGTTCTTCTCGCTGGCCGCGGCCGCCGTCGCCACCCGGTGGAGCGCGCGGGGGCCCGCGTGGCTCCCGGTCGACTCCCCGGTGCACCCGACCCGGGCCGGGCTCACCGCGGTGGTGGCGCTGGGGCTGCTCGTCGCCACCAACACCCCTCAGCCCTACGTGTACCTGCAGCGGCAGCAGGGGTTCGGGCGGTCGGTGGGGGAGTGGGCCGACACCACCACCACGTTCCTGCGCGCGTCGCCCCCACCGGGCGAGATGATGAACCTCGGGTGGGTCGCCGCGAACTACCTGACGTACGGCGTGTACCCCGTCCGCCGGGTGTTCGTCGACGGGCGGTGGGAGGCCTACCCGATGCCGTTCCTGCGCGACTGCGTGGGGATGGCCGCCGACCGGGCGGCGCTCGCGTCGATGATCGAGGCCTGGCGCCCGGGGTTCGTGGTCGCCGAGATGCGCAAGCCGGACCAGCAGACGCGGCTGGCCGAGCTCGTCCTCGACCGGCGGGCGACGCTGGTGCACGTCGACTCGATCGCGGCGGTGGCGGTGCTGGACGTGCCCGGCGCCGCCGCGTACGCCGCAGCTCACCCGGTCGAGCTCGACCGGCTCGAGATCCCGGACTGGCTGCCCGAGCACCCGGTCCTGCACGCGCAGCAGCAGATCCGGGTCGGGCGCCTGCTGCGGCTGCTCGGCCACACGGAGGCCGCCGACGCGCTGTTCGCCGCCGCCGCCCGGGTCGATCACCCGGCGGTGAAGGCCGATCTGGCGACGGTCACACCGTCTGGCTGAACCGCCCGTCGCCGAGGCGGCCGTCGAACGCCATCGCCACGTTCCGCACCAACAGCCGCCCGAGCTCGGTCACGGTGATCCGGTCGGGGTGCAGCTCACACAGCCCGTCGGCCACCAGCGGCTCGAGCGACGCGAGCGACGACGCGAAGTGGGCGTCGAACGAGACCGGGTGCCGGGCCTCGATCGCCGACTTCACGAGCTCGAAGTTGCACATCAGCGACGAGATCACGTCGCGCCGCAGCCGGTCCTCGTCGGTGAGCTGCAGCCCGCGGGCGAGCTTCGGCCCGTCCTGGCGCTCGACCGCCCGGTACCAGGTCCCGAGGTGGTGCTGCGCCTGCGCGAACACGCCGTCGAGCTCGGTGATCGCCGATACGCCGAGCCCGATCAGCGGCAGGTCGGCGCGGGTCGTGTACCCCATGAAGTTTCGGTGCAGCGTCCGCTCGGTCGCGGCGCGGGCCAGCGCGTCGGTCGGGCGGGCGAAGTGGTCCATCCCCACCGCCACGTACCCCGCGTCGATCAGCCGCTCGCGGGCGTGCAGGAACAGCCCCATCTTGTCGACCGGCCCCGGGAGCGCCGCCGCGTCGATGTGCTGCTGGTGCCGCTTCATCCACGGTACATGGGCGTAGCTGTAGGTGGCGAGCCGGTCGGGTCCGAGCGCCACCACCTCGTCGATCGTGGCGGCGAAGCTCGCGAGGTCCTGGTGCGGCAGGCCGTAGATCAGGTCGATGTTGATCCCGCCCATCCCGAGGGCGCGCGCCCACTCCATCGCGGCGCGCACCCGCCCGAGCCGCTGCGGCCGGTTGATCGCCTGCAGCACCCGGTCGTCGGTGCTCTGCACCCCGAGCGAGATCCGGTTCACCCCGAACCGGGCGAGCTGCTCGAGCTGCTCCTTCGTCACCAGGTCCGGGTCGATCTCGACCGACAGCTCGGCCCGCTCGGCCGGGGCGAACCGCGAGAACAGCAACGAGTACAGGCGGTCGGTCTGGGCGGCGTCGAGCCAGTTCGGGGTGCCGCCCCCGAGGTGGATCCGCGCCACCGGCAGCGGGGCGCGGGGCAGCGGCAAGCTCGCGATCTCGGTCGCCACCGCGTCGAGGTACCGGTCGCCCGACCCCTGACGGGTGCTCACGACCTGGTTGCACCCGCAGAACCAGCACTGCTCGCGGCAGAACGGGATGTGTACGTACAGGTCGGCCGGTCGGTCGACCCGGGCCAGCGCCGCGTCGAGGGTGGACTGGGGGAAGTCCTCCACCCACGACGGCACGGTCGGGTAGCTCGTGTACCGCGGACCGGGCCGGTCGAGCGACAGCAGCAGCTGCGGGGTGGGGAGCATCGGTCCTCCGTTCGCGCGCCTTCGTGCAACTCCCGCGCCAGCCGGGGCCCGGGGCCCGGGGTCCCTCGCCGTACGAGGGATGTGGGGTTCCACGCAGCCCATCGTGCGAGCTCACACAGTGGGCGCGCGGGCGGCGCCGACGGGGTACAACAACCGACGAGGTGGCGATGGGTCGTGACGAGGACGGCGCGGTCGACGAGGACATGGACATCGACCCCGACGACGTGCCCACGGTGTTGGCGCCGGCGGGCGAAGACCCGATGGAGCGCGCGCGGGCGGCGATCCGCGCGGCGCGGCTCGCCCGCGGCATCGATCCCGACGAGGAGCCGGAGGAGCCCGAGCCGCTGCCGACCGATCCGATCGCGCGGTCGCAGGCGGTGCTCGACCGGGCGGCCTCGGCGCGGGCGGCGGCGAGCAAGGGCGGCAAGGCGGGGCTCGCGCGCGAGGCGCGGGCGCGCGACGAGCTGCGGCGGCTCAAGGCGCTGATCGGAGACGTGCCGGCCGCCCCGGACGACGTGGACTCGGCGCCCACCCCGGCCCAGCCGAAGAAGCGGAAGCTCTGACGGACGCGGGCGCGGTCGAGCGTTACGTCGGCTAGATGTGGATGGTCGCGGCCGACGTGGTCGCCCTCGTCGCTACGCCGCTGCTCGACGG
>JBEBJC010000675.1:0-4933 GCA_040080105.1 Myxococcota bacterium | reverse complement strand
GGCGCTCGTGCGGGTCGACCAGGGGGTGATCGATCCGTCCGCGTGGACCGCCAAGGCGGCGGCGGCGACCCGGGTCGAGGCCCAGCTCGCCGGGCGCGACGCGACGGCCGAGCGGGTGCTGGCGGAGGCGGGCGCGCGGTACGTGGCGCTGCTGCGGTCAGACCAGCAGCTCGCGCTGGCCGACGCGCTGTGGGTCCGCAGCCGGCGGCTGGCGGCGCTGGCCGACGACCGGGTCGCGGTGGGGGCGGCCGCCCCGATCGAGTCGACCCGAGCCGCGATCGTGGCGCGCCAGGACGAGCTCCGCCGGCTGAACGCGGGCGCCGCGCGCGAGGCCGCGCGGCTGCAGCTGGTCGAGTGGCTCGGGGTGCCGCTCGACACCGCGGTGGTGCTGGTGCCGCCCGGGGCGGTCGCCGAGGCCCCCGCCGACCCGCCGCAGCGGCCGGACCTCGTGGCGGCCGAGCGGGCGGTCGAGGCGGCGGCCCTCGATCGGCGCGCGGCGGCGCGGGGCGCGTTCCCGGCGATCGGCGCGTACGGCGAGCTCGGCCTCGCGAACCAGGTGGCGTCGACCGCGCCCTCGGCCGCGGTGGGGATCGAGACCACGGTGACGCTGTGGGCCGGCGGGGCGCGGAGGTCGGAGGTCGACCGGCTCACCGCGGCGGAGGAAGACCTGACCCTGGCCGAAGCCAGCGCCGGGCGCAAGGTGGCGGTGGAGGTCGATTCGGCCGACCTCGCGGTCACCACCGGGGCGGCCGCGTGGGCGATCGCGAAGGACGCGCGCTCGCTCGCCGAGCTCGAGGTCACCCAGGCCGAGGACCGGTTCACCACCGGCGCGAGCTCGAACGTCGAGGTGGTCGAGGCGCAGGCGCGGCTGGTGGTGGCGGTGACCGCCGAGGTCGACGCGCTCGCGGCGTACAACCTCGCGCTGATCGGGGCGTGGACCGCGCGGGGGCGACTGCGAACGCTCGCGAGTGAAGCTCGGTGAGCCGACAGGGCATCGCACGCGGAGGTCCCGTGTTGCGCCACGCTGTCGCCCTGATGCTCGTGGGTTGTGACGACAAGCCACCCACCACGGACTCGACCGACACGGAGTCCACCGACACCGACACCGACACCGGGGAGCCGGGGACCACCCCCCCGGAGCCGCTGGTGCTCGACGGGTTGACCTACCGGCTGGATCCGCAGCTGGAGACCTTGGTGTACGTCGGGTGGAACCAGTCGCTGCCGGCGACCGTCCACGTCGAGTACGCGGTGGACCCGGGCGAGTGGCGCTCCACTCCGGCGGTCGCGTACGAGGCAGGCACCCACGAGCGGCTGGTCGTCGGCATCCCGTTCGACGAGGACGCCGAGTGGCGGGTGGTCGCGGACGACGGCACCACCGCCGACGGCGAGCTGGTGGTGACCGGGGCGATCCCGGATGGGATCCCCAGCGCCACGGTCACCGTGTCGGAGCCGGATGGGTGGCTCCCGTCCGAGTTCTTGCTGATGAGCATCAACGCGCGGGCGAACGGCTGGGCCGGCGGCGCGTACTGGACGCTGATCATCGACCGCCAGGGGCGGGTGGTGTGGGCACACCGGGCCCCCGACGAGGCGTGGACGCTGTTCGCGCAGGTCGGGGTCGAAGGCGACCGGATCCTGTGGGACGAGCAGCGGTACTGGTCGGACTTCTACAGTGAAGGCGCGTACTCGAAGGTCCACGCGACCTGGCTCGATGGCGAGATCGAGGTGATCGACACCCCGGGGCTGCACCACGCGTTCGTGCAGCTGCCCGACGGCACGCTGGCGTGGGGGAGCCAGGCGCACGGGGGCCGGGAGGCGCTGGTCGAGAAGGCGCCCGGGGAGACCGAGGTGGTGCTGTGGACCTGCGAGGACGACTGGCCGGGCTCGGGCTCGTGCGAGTCGAACGGCTTGTTCTACCAGCCGTCGTCGAACACCTTCCTGTACAGCTTCTACACGAACAGCTCGATCGTGGAGATCGACCGCGCCACCGGCACCTCGTTGTGGTGGGCCGGCGGGATGGACGACGGGTACACGTTCGCCGAGCCGGACGACCAGTTCTACTGGCAACACGGGATCTCGTGGACCCCGAGCGGGACGTTGCTGATGTCGGCCGACAACAACGACGACACCAAGCTGATGGAGTTCGAGGTCGACAAGGACCAGCAGCAGCTGACGCTGGTGTTCTCGAGCCCCTCGGGCCTGGTCGCCGGGACCAACGGCCAGGCGTGGCGGCTGACCAACGGCAACACGCTGCACCTCGTGGGCGCCGGCGGGCTCGTGCGCGAGGTCGACCCGGCAGGGGCCGAGGTGTGGGTGGTCGACTTCGGCTACAACCACCTCATCGGGCACGGGCAGCTGCTCCCCGACCTGTACGCGCTGGTCGCGCCGGACTGAACCGTCAGTCGGCGGGTCAGTCGGGGGTCAGTCGGGGCGGGGCGGCGGACACAACAGGTCGAACGCGCACTCCCGCAGGTCCACCATCCGGTGACCGACCGCGCGGGCGTCGGCGAGGCGCTCGGCGGCTTCGATCTCGGCCCGGGCCTCGGTGAACGCGCCGCGGGTGAGCGCGACCTCCGCCAGGGTGAGGTGGACCTTCGCCTGCCACACCGGGTCACCGAGCGCCCGGAACATCCGCAGCGACCGCTGCAGGTGGTCGTGCGCGCGGTACAGCTGGTACTTCAACACCAACACCCGGCCGAGGTTGTGCAGGGTGGTGGCGTCGCCCCGCGCGTTGCCCACCTCGCGGTGGGTGCGGTTCGCCGCTTCGTAGGTCGCGACCGCGTCGTCGAGCCGCCCCTCCTCCGAGGCGAGGTCGGCGATCATCGACAGGACCTGCGCCATCGCCCGGCGGTTGCCCGCGTCGCGGTGCAGCGCGAGCGCGCTCTGGAACAGCCTGCCCGATCCCTCGAGGTCGCCGCGCATCCGCTGCAGCTGGGCGAAGTTCTGCAGCGCCGTGCCCCCGATCCGCGGGTCGGCGAGCTCCCGCGCGGTCCGGATCGCGTCCCGGTACGCCAACTCCGCCCGCTCGTACCGACCGAGCGAGTGGTTCACGTTCGCCAGCGCGTTCGCCGCCCGCGCCACCAGGGTGGGCGAACGGAGCTCGACCGCGTGTGCGTGCGCCCGCTCCATCCAGGTCAGCGCATCCTCGAGCGCGTCGCGCAGGAGCAGCACGCCGCCGAAGTGGATCGCCGCCTGGGTCTCCCCGCGTCGATCGCCCGTCTTGCGGTACAGCGCGACCGCGTGCCCGATCGACCCGCCGGCGTCGTCCAGCCGGCCGCGCATCCGCTCGAGCTCACCCCGTTGGACCAGCACCTGGGCCTCGAGCCGGACGTCGCCGACCTCGCGCGCGCCCGCGAGCGCTCGGTCGAACTCCGCCCCCGCCCGGTCGAGCGTGTCGAGCCGCTCCAGCGCGGCTCCGAGGCGCGCGCGGGCGGTCGCGGTGAGGCGGGGGGCGCACAGCCCGGTCGCGAGGTCCACCGCCTGCTCCGCGTACCCGAGCGCCTCGTCCCGCGCCCACGCGTCGAGCCGGACGGCGGCGAGCACCTCGAGCACCCGGCACCGCGTGGCGGGGTCGATCTGCGGCAGCAGGGCCTCCGCGCGGGCCGAGGCGGCGGTCGCGTCGCGGATCCGGCCGTGGTCGAGGTGGATCCGGGCGACCTCCAGGCGCGCGCTGGCTTCGAGGCCGGGGAGCGACCGCTCGCGCGCGAGGCCCGCCGCGCCCGCGAGGTCGGTGAGCGCGCGATCGGGGTCGCCCGAGTCGGCCCGCACCCGGCCCGCGATCCACCCCGCGAGCGCCTGGGACTCGGGGTCGGACACCACCGCGGCGACCTGGTCGGCCAGCGACAGCGCGACCGAGAACGGGCCCGTGAGCTCGAGGCCCGCCCACGCGCCGGCCAACGTCCGCGCCGCCGGGCCGCCCCACCCGAGGGCACACGCCCGCGCACACGCGGCGCACACGTTGTCGAGGTCGGCGCCGAGCGCCCGGCGTTCGCGGACCTCGTCCGGGCCGTCGGCGACCCCGCCACCCCACCGGTCGGCCATCGCGAGCACGTGCCGGCGCTCTGCACCGTCTCGCTCCGCCGGCTCGAGGTGCAGCGTCACGTAGTCCCGCACCGTGCGCAACATCCCGAGGCGGGGGGGCTCGGCGCGCCGGAGCCAGCTCGCGTCGAGCAGCTCCTGCAACACCTCCGGGGCGCAGTCGGCCACCCGCAAGGCTGCGGCGCGCTCGAACCCGCCTTCGAACACCGCGAGCCGCGCCAGCGCCGCGCGGCCCGGGTCGGACGTGAGCTCCCACGAGGCGTCGAGGGACGCCCGCAGGCTGCGCGAGCGCTCGGGCCGGTCGCTCGCGCCACCCGACAGGACCCGCAGGTGGTCCTTTGCCGAGTGGATCCGTCGGGTGAGCTCGGCGACCGACAACACGACGGTCCGCGCGGCTGCGAGCTCGATCGCCAGCGGCAGCCCCTCGAGCGCCTCGACCAGCGCGGGCACCGCCGCGCGCTCGTCGGACGACAACGCGCGCGCCGCCCGGTCGACGAACAGGGCCGCAGCGTCTTCGGTGGGGAGGGGCTCGATCCCGATGGCGAGCTCACCGTCGAGCCGCAGCGGGACCCGGCTCGTGCCCACCGCCACGAGCTCCGGCGCGGCGGCGAGCCAGGCCCCGAGCACCTCCCGCGCGGTGGGGTCGAGCTGCTCGAGGTTGTCGAACACGACCAGCGCCGCCCCGCGCGCGGCGAGCGCCCGCCCGATCTGCCCGGCCGGGTCGCCGTCGGTCAGGCGGAGCTGCAGCGTCCGCGCGACGGCCGCGCACATCCGGGGCGCGTCGACCTGGTCGGACAAGTCGACGAACCACGCGGGGCCGCGCGACCACCGGCGGGCCACCGCGGACGCGACCCGGGTCTTGCCGACCCCGCCGGTGCCGACCAGCACGGTCCACCGG
>JBEBJC010000674.1:0-4934 GCA_040080105.1 Myxococcota bacterium | reverse complement strand
GACGTAGTCGGCGGCCTCGTACGACTCGCGGGTCCAGCTGACGACGGTGCGCGGGGCGGGCATGGGGGTCTCCGGGCACGCGTCGTAGCCCCCCGCCGCCGCGAGCGCCCGTCGCCCAGCCTCGCGCAGCCGTGCGCAGCCGCCACCCGGGCCGGACGTCGCTGCTGCGGGCGGCTGCGCGGTCCGCCGGAGCCCGACCCGGCAGGTGACGAGCCCCCCGTCGAGGCGGGCCCCCGCCCGTCACCCGAGGAGTACCCATGGCCGAGCTCGCCGCCCGCACGTCCGCCGCCGAACCCCTGCTCGAAGCGACCCGGGCGATCTTGCCGCTGGTGCGGGAGCTCGCCGCCCGGGGGGAGGTCGACCGGCACCTGCCGCAGCCCCTCGCCGACGCGTTCAACGACGCCGGCATCTTCCGGATGTGCCGCCCGCGCGCGCTCGGCGGCCTCGAGGTCGACCCGATCACCGTGATGCGGGTGGTCGAGCAGATCGCGCAGGCCGACGGCGCCGCCGGGTGGTGCGCGATGATCAGCGGCTCGGGGAGCGCGTTCGACGCGTTCATCCCGCCGTCGGGCGCCGCTCGGATGTACGCCGATCCCCGCGCGGTCACCACCGGGGTGCTCGCGCCGACCGGCCGCGCCGTGCCCGCCCCGGGTGGGTTCCGCGTCACCGGGCGGTGGGCGATCGCGTCGAACTGCAAGGTGAGCGACTGGCTCGGCGGCTCGTCGGTCGTGTTCGACGGCGCCGCCCCCAAGCGCGGCGTGGGCGGGATGCCCGAGGTGGTGGTGCCGATGCTCGCGAGCCGGGACTGCACGATCCACGACACCTGGCGCACCCTCGGGCTGCGCGGCACCGGCAGCCACGACTTCGAGGCCACCGACGTGTTCGTGCCGGCCGACCAGGTGATCCGGGTGCCGATGGTCGAGCCGTACCACGAGGGGGCGGCGTTCACGTTCCCGTTCCTCGGGCTGCTCGCGGCGAGCATCGCGTCGGTCGCGCTCGGGATCGGGCGGCGCGCGGTGGACGAGCTGGTGGTGGTGGCGAAGGGCAAGACCCCGTTCGGGATGTCGACCCCGCTGTCGTCCCGCCCGTCGGCGCAGCTCGCGGTGGCCGACGCCGAGGCGGCGCTGGGCTCGGCCCGCGCGTACCTGTTCGACGAGGTGCAGCAGGCGTGGGACCTCGCGCTGAAGGGCCGGCCGGCGTCTCCGCTGCAGCGGGCCCACATCCGGCTCGCCGCGACCCACGCGGTGGCCTCGGCTGCCCGCGCGGTCGACCTCGCGTACACCACCGGCGGCGCGAGCGCGATGTACGAGCGCAGCCCCCTGCAGCGCGCGTTCCGCGACGTTCACGCCATCACCCAGCACTTCACCGTCGCCGCCCCGTCGCGCGAGGTCGAAGGACGCGCCTTGTTCGGGCTGGACGTCGAGCCCCACCTGCTGTGAGACCGACCGCCACGAACCCTCGAGGAACGCCATGAAACAAGTGTTCAAGCTCGTCCAGGCGCAGGCGAAAGTCCTGGCGGATCACCCGTTGTTCACCCGCTGGCTCGCGAGCCCGTCGATCTCGGCGCGCGGCAAGCTCTCGTTCTGCCCGATGGCGATCGACTTCGTCATGGGGTTCCGCGACCTCAACCGGTACTACGTGCGGTACCCGTCCCCGCAGGACGACCTCGAGCGCGCGCTCGGCGAGCACGCGGCGGAGGACTCGACCCACTCGTCGCTGTTCCTGCAGGACTGGAAGCTGCTCGGGGTCGACCAGCAGCTCGGCTGGACCCCGCGCGAGATGTACTGGTGGATCACCAGCGACGACACGCTCGAGGCGCGCCGGCTCGACTTCGAGATCGCGGCGATGGTCCACCACAACCGGGACCCGCGGCTGCGGTTCGCGATCATCGAGTCGATGGAGGCGGCCGGCAACGTGTTCTTCCGGCGCACCGTGCCGATCGCGGCCGAGCTCGCGGCGCAGGGGACCCCGGAGCTGCCGTACTTCGGCCAGTACCACCTCGACCGCGAATCGGGGCACCTGCAGTCGGGAGGGGAGAAGCTGTTCTTCGCCCAGCCGCTGTCGGACGAGCAGCGGGGCAAGGCGAGCGCGCTCGTGCTGCGGACGTTCGCGATCTTCCACGCCCACTTCCGCCAGTGGGAGAGCTACGCGCAGCGCGCGGTCACCGGCGGGCTGGACTACGCGCCGGGCCGCGCCGGGCGCGCCGCCGCCACCCTGCGCCCGACGCCGGCGCACGACGTGACGCAGGCGATGTCGCTGTCGCACCCGCCGCGGCCCACCGGCACCGGCGCCGAGCTGTCCGAGCACCTGCAGGCCGCGTTCGACGACCTGTGGAAGCACCCGTTCCACCGGTGGATCCGCAAGGGCGACCACGCCGGGTTCCTCCCGATGATCCGGTCGTTCTTCCTGCAGTGGGTCGTCGACAACTGGACCTGCGCCGACTGGTTCCTGCTCGACACCCCGTACGCCGACCCGCAGACCCCGCTCGAGCGCGGCATCAACCGGCTGTCGACGCTGTACGCGTCCGAGATGCGGCGGCGGTTCGTGGAGTGGGAGACGCTCGGGTTCGACGCGCTCACCGGCTGGTCCGCCCGGCAGGCGCTCGAGCACTACTGGCTCGACGAGCGGGTCGAGGAGCACCGCGAGGTGTTCGCCGACCTGCGCAAGCTCACGCTCGACCACCCGTCGCCGGTGGCCCGGTACTGGACGCTGAAGTGCTTCGTGCGGTTCGGCGACGCGCTGATGCGGTCGCTCGGCCACGCGATGGCCACCCACGGCGTCGACGCGGAGGCGTTCCTCGGGTTCGCCGGCCAGCCGGAGCGGATGCACCCGGACCTGCCGCCCGACCCCGAGGCCGACCACGCGGTGTTCGAGCTCGAGACGCTGCCGCTGCGGCCCGAAGACGTGCAGCGGGTGCACGCGATCATCCGCGCGACGCACGAGCAGGAAGCTCGCCGCGCCGCGATCACCTGGCGGGTGCTGCAGGAGGGGCGCTACGCGGACCTCGGCCGCCCCGCCCAACCTCAGAGGGCTGCGATGGCCGACTTCGCGATGGAGCAGACGGTGCCGGCGCCGGCGGGCGCGGTGTGGGAGCTGCTGGGGGACTTCGGGGGCGCGGTCCGGTGGGGCGCGCCGCAGATGGAGACCTGCGCGGTGGAGGGCTCCGGGGTGGGCGCGGTGCGCACCCTGACCGGCCGGGGTGGCCTCGAGGTCACCGAGAAGCTCGTGAGCTACGACCCGCCGCGCCGCCGGCTGTCGTACGCGATCCTCGAGCCCCACCCGCTGCCGTTCTCCGACTACGTGTCGACGATCGAGGTGATCGACGAGGGCTCGGCCACCGCCCGGGTGCGGTGGAGCGCCCGGTACGAGCCGAAGGACGCGCCGCTCGAGGTGGTGGAGGGCCTGCTGACGCAGGTGTACCAGGAGAACCTCGCCGGGGTGCGGCGGGCGCTCGGCGTGGGTGGGTGAGCGGAGCCGTTCAGCGGGCCGCCGCCCGCGCGGCCGCCACCAGCGCTCCCGGGCTCCCCGGCCACACGATCGCCACCTCGTCGTCGGCGGCCGACACGACCTGCTCCCCGTCGGGGGAGAACGCCACCGTGCGGACCACGTCGGTGTGCCCGTGGTACACCGCCAGCTCGACCCCCGCGTCGGTCCACAGCCGCACCGTCCGGTCGTCGCCGCCGGTCGCGAGGCGGGCGCCGTCGGGGGACCACGCCACCGCGCGCACGTGGCTCGCGTGCCCGACCAGGCTGCCCACCCGCGCGGTGCCGTCCCACAGGGCCACCGTGTGATCGAGCGACGCGGTCGCGAGCCGCCCGTCCGCGGCCCACGCCAGGCTCGCGATCCGGGTCGGGTGCGCCTGCACGTACTCGCCGGAGTCGAGGTACCACAGCCCCCCGTCGGAGTCGCCGATCGCGAGCCCACCCGGGCCGAACACCGGGGTGCACGGCAGGGTCGTCGGGCCGTGGTACCGGACGGGCGGGCGGCCGCGCTCCCACACCCACACCTGGCCGCTCTCGGTGGCGCCGGCCAGCTTCTGCCCGTCGGCCGACCACGACGCGAACAACACGGGCTCACCGACCGGCTCGAGCGGCTCGATCCCGTCGGGGCCCAGGATCGCCGGCAGGTCGCCGTTGAGCGAGTACCGCCCGGTGGGGTCGATCTCCCACCCCAGCGGGGCGGGCGGGCCGCTCGCCACCTCCGCGCCGGTCTGCGGGTCGACCCGGTGCGCCCGCCGGTCCCCGTCGACCGTGAGCACCGCGCCGCCCGACCACGCCGCCCCGGTGTAGCCCCCGGCGAGCGACGCGACCGCGCGCCCGGCGCCCCCGGCGAGCTCCCACACCCCGACCGTGCCGTCGGCGGCCCCGGTCACCACCCGCAGCCCACACACCTCGATCGCGAGGGGCTCGTCCTCGTGCAGCAGGAACGCGCTCAGGCGCTCTGCCGTGGCGGGGTCCCACCGGCGCAGGGTGTCGTCGTGGTCGAGCGTGAGCAGGCCGAGGTCGGTGAACGCCGCCCACCGCAGCCCGGTGCCCGAGTGGCCCGGCAGCGGGCGGGCGGTGCCGTCGCCGGCGTGCAGCACCGCGAGGTCGCCCTCCCACCGGAGCTCGATCCCGGGCCCGCCGAGCCGCTTCAGGCGCTCCTCGCCCCTCCCGTCGGGGCCCTCGACCTCCGCGGGCCGCCCGATCGCGTTGCCGGGCGACCCGTCGCCGGGGCCTGGCGAGCCGGCCCGCCAGGTCAGGGTGACCCCGCCGCGGTCGATCGAGGTGATCGCCCCGTCGGGGCCACACGCCACCCCGACCACCGGCGCGTGGTGCCCGCGCAGGCGGCGACCGGACATCGCGGACAGCGCCTCGGCCAGCGCGTGGGTGACCTCGGGTGGATCGGGCGCGGGGTCGAGGTCGGACGCCGCGAGCGCCCGCCCGAGCGCCGCC
>JBEBJC010000673.1:0-4934 GCA_040080105.1 Myxococcota bacterium | reverse complement strand
GGGACCGGCGCCACCGGGGCCGCGACCGGCGGCGGCGGGGCGGGCGCAGCCGGCGGGTCCGACGGCTGCAGGGTACACGCGAGCCACACTCCGAACACTCGGCCTCCCGGAGCCGCACTCTATCCGTCGTCGAGGCCCGCGGGGTGGCCGGCCTTGGGGCGACCGTCGGGCGCGTCGGCCGGGTAGATCTCGGCCACTTCCTTCCGGAACGCCTGGAACCGCTTCTCCACGATGCTCTGGCGCATCTCCGCCATGAACTGGTGGAACCAGGCGATGTTGTGCACCGAGACCAGCGTGGCCGACAGGATCTCGCCCACCCGGAACAAGTGGTTGAGGTACGCCCGGCTGAAGTTCTTGCAGGTGTAGCAGGTGCACCGGGTGTCGATCGGGTACAGGTCGGACCGGTACCGGCTGTCGGTCAGCCGCACCCGCCCGCGCCAGGTCCACGCCACGCCCGAGCGCGCGTGGCGGGTCTGGATCACGCAGTCGAACATGTCGATCCCGCGCGCCACGCCCTCCACCAGGTCGATCGGGCGACCGACCCCCATCAGGTACCGCGGCCGGTCGGCGGGCAGGTGCGGGGTGGTCCAGTCGAGCACCTCCACCATGTTGGCGTGGCCCTCGCCGACCGACAGCCCCCCGACCGCGTACCCGTCGAACCCGATCCCGGTGATCGCCTCGGCCGACGCGCGCCGCAGGTCGGGCCAGAACCCGCCCTGCACGATGCCGAACAGCGCTTGATCCTCGCGCTGGTGGACGTCCTTGCACCGGCGCTCCCACCGGGTCGTCCGATCGACCGAGGCCGCGGCGTACCGCTTGTCGGTGCCGTACGCCAAGCACTCGTCGAACACCATCGCGACGTCGGCTCCGAGCGCCTGCTGGACCTCCATCGACCGCTCGGGGGTCAGCACGGTGGGCTTGCCGTCGACCTCGTACCGGAAGGTCACCCCGTTCTCGTCGACCTCCTTGTCGAGCGAGAACACCTGGAACCCGCCCGAGTCGGTGAGGATCGGGAGCGGCACGCCCATGAACTTGTGCAGCCCTCCGGCCTTCGCGACCAGCCGCTCCCCGGGCCGCTGCGACAGGTGGTAGGTGTTCGCGAGCGCGATCTGGGTGCCGGTGTCGAGCAGGTGCATCGGCGACACCGAGCGGACGGCCGCCTGAGTGCCGACCGGCATGTACACCGGCGTCCGCACCTCTCCGTGGGGGAGCTGCAGGGTGGTGGCGCGCGCGGCGCCGTCGGTCGCGTCCACCGTGAAAGGAAACGTGCGCATCAGCTGTTTTCACTCGTCCGCGCGCGCGGCGCACGAATCGCGGTACAGTCCCGACGATGAACATGACCAGCGAGAGCCTGGAGCCAGGCCCTCCCCCACTGGTTCCCGCAGGCGAGGTCATCGCCGACCGGTGGGTGGTCGGCCACCGCGTCGCGGTGCACGGCGACGTCCACCTGCACGACCTGCTGAAGCCCGACGAGATGCGGATCGCGCTGTTCCGGTACCGCGGGAGCGAGCCGTTGCCGCGGTTCATCGAGGCGTTGCAGCGGGACGCCGCCGCGTGGGGCGCGCTCAAGCCCACCGACGGGCGGATGCCGGTGTGTGTGCCCACGCCCGACGTGGGGCGGATCGTGAACCACACCGTGTGCTACTGGGTGCAGGAGCACCCGCGCGGCCCGAGCCTCGCCGAGCGGCTCGAGGTCACCCCCACGCTCACGCCGAAGTACGCCTGCGCGCTGGCCCGACAGGTGGGCGACGCGCTCGAGATGCTGCACGGCCTGCAGCTCGTCCACGGAGCCCTCGAGCCCGGCAACGTCCACCTGCTGGGGAACTCGGACTGGGTGCGGCTCGCGTGGGGCGGGCTGTCGGCCCGGCTCGAGTGGGCCGGCATGGACGCCGGGCGCGCGGGCCTCGCCGAGGTGGCGCCCGAGGTGCTCGGCGGCGCACCGTCTTCGCCCCGATCCGACCTGTACGCGCTCGGCGCGCTGTTGTTCCGGATGGTGGCAGGTCAGCCGCCGTGGCTGGTTCGGCGCAAGGGCCCGACCCCAGGCGTGACCGACGACGATCCGCTCCCGCCGCTGCCGCCGTGGGCCGAGTCGCTCGCACCGGTGGTGGGCTCGGCCCTGCGGCGCGACCCACACGAGCGCCCGGAGTCGGTGCGCGACTGGCTCGACCGGCTGGCCGAGCTCGAGGCCGCGTTCTCCGACGCGGAGGCGCCGCTCGGCACCTGGGCGCCCGACCTGCCCCTCGGCGCCGAGCCCACGCCGCCCACGGTGAACCGCACGGTGCTGCCGGCGGAGCAGCGATCGGAGGAGCCCGACCCGGTGTTGTCGAACACCCCTCCGTCCGGGATCCAGCGGGTGTTCACCGCGCCCGTCCCCGCGAGCGTGCAGTCGATGGTCCCGGCGAGCCCGCGGTCGCTCGGACCGCCGCTGCACGACCGCGGGACCCCGGTGGGGGTGCCGGTGTCGCGGCTCTCCCCGCCCGCCCAAGCCGCGCCGGCGACCGCGCCGTGGTGGATGCCGTGGGTGTTGGTCGGTGGCCTGCTCGGCACGCTGGTGTTCTTCGTGGTGCTGTTCGTGGCGTACGAAGCTTGGACTCAGCCGATGACCGTCCAGGTTCCCGTGCCGGTGCCGGTGCCGGTGCCGGCCGCTCCGCCTGCAGCGCCGCCGCCCGCGCCCGCGATCGCCGAGCTCACGATCGAGTCGGATCCTCCGGGCGCCGAGGTCGTCGACGCGACCGGGGCGGTGGTGGGCCGCACGCCGGTGGGGCTCCCGTTCCCGCAGACGCGGGCCGAGCTCACCTACCGGGTCCGGCTGCCCGGGTACTCCGAGTTCACGGTCAAGCAGCCGTGGTCGTCCACCTCGATGCGCCGCCTGGTGCACCTCGAGCGCGAGGTCACCCGGGAGCGGCCCCGGCCGCGGCCAGAGCAACCCGACCTGCGGAAGGAACGATGATCGTGTGGTGCGCGGTCGCCCAAGCGGCGCCGATCTCGGTCGACTATGCGGAAGAGGCCGACCTTCAGTTCCATCTGGGCATCGAGGCGTACGACGATCGCGACTACACCGGGGCGCTCGAGCACCTGCTCGCGTCGAACCGGCTGGTGCCGAACAAGAACGTCGTGTTCAACCTGGCTCGCACCTACGAGCAGATCGGCACGATCGACGCGGCGTGGCGCTACTACGAGCGATACGTCGAGATCGAAGACGACCCGGCGGCCCGGTCCGAGGCCGAGCAGGCGCTGCACCGGCTCACGCCGAGGGTCGCCCGGATCGAGGTCACCTCCGAGCCGCCCGGCGCGACGGTGTACGTCGAGCGGACCGACCTGGGCGCCCGCGGGGTGACCCCGCTGACCCTGGCGCTGCCTGCCGGCGGGCACGAGATCTTGCTCGAGCGCGACGGGTTCGTCCCGAAGTCGCTCAGGGTGGAGCTGTCGATCGGCACCCTCGCGGAGATCGACCTCGCGCTGATCCCGCGCGGCGGGCCGACGGTGGTCGAGGTCGACCCGGTGGGTGGGTGGGTGTCTACCGTGGTGCGCACCCCGGACCTCGTGCTGGTCGAGGTCACGCCCGACCGGTGCCTGGTGCTCGGCGGTGACCACGCGACCTACGTGGAGCCGCTGATCCCGCTCCCTCGGGCCGCCGGGTCGGCGCTGGCGGAGCCGTCGGCCCTGTGGGTCGACGTGGTGGTGGAGGCGGGCGCGAGCGCCACCCGCTCGACCCGCGCCGCGCTGCGCCCCGCCGGGTGGCGATCGAACGTGCTCGAGGACGCGAGCTTGCTGCACCAGGCGGTGTTCGACCGGTGTGTGCCCACGAACGGCGAGGGGTTGTCCCACGCGCTGTCCGGCCTACCGAAGGGTGATCGCGCGGCCGCGCTGCGCCTGTTCGCCGAGTGGGCCGCGTGGCGTGGAGCCCCCGACGCCGAGGTCGTCGCTGCGATGTGCCGCAGCGGCTCGTGTGCGTCGCTCGCGGACCGCCTCACGCACTGAGAAAGGCCGCCGACAGTCGATCCACCGTCGGCGGTTGTGCGAAACTCCACCCGAGGAGTGTTGTTGCGCGACGGCCCCGACCGCCTCCCCCGCGACCGGTACATCGCGACCTCGGAGCTGCTCGGTGAGGGCGGCATGGCGAAGGTGTGGCGGGTGTGGAACCGCGCGCGCGGCACGTGGTGCGCGGTCAAGATCCTGCGGGAGAAGTTCGTCGAGCTGCCCGCGGCCCGCCGGCGGTTCATCAACGAGTCGCGCACGCTGCTGCGCTTGTCCCATCGGAACGTGATCGCTGGGTGGGAGGTCGGGGAGGGGGAGCACCCGTACCTGTCGATGGAGGTCGCCGACGGCGGGACACTCAAGGAGTGGGTGATCCGCCACGGGGCGATGCCCCCGCGGATGGCCGTCGGCGTAGCGTTCCAGATCTGCAAGGGCCTGAACGCGGCGCACGCGCTGGGGGTGATCCACCGCGACGTGAAGCCCCACAACATCCTGGTGAACCGCAAGGGGATGTGCAAGGTCAGCGACTTCGGGATCGCGCGGATCCCCCGCGACGACGGCGGGGAGGACGTCCCGGACGCGACCACCGCCCAGGCCACCGACGCGATGGGCACGATGGGGTACATGGCGCCCGAGCAGGTGTCGGACCCGCACCGGGTGGACCCCCGCACCGACGTGTACGGGGTCGGCGCGACCCTGTTCGACCTGCTCACCGGCCACCCGCGCCACAACCTGTTCATGGCCGCCACCGAGCCGGAGTGGTTGATCGAGGTGCCGGAGGTGCTGCGCCCGGTGCTGATCTCGGCGGTGCAGTACCTCCCGGAGGACCGCTACTCCTCGGTGCTCGAGCTCGCCAAGGAGCTGCACGCCATCCGGTCGGCGCTCGCGCCCGACCCCGTCGACACGTTCGAGCTCGCCGCCGGCCTACTCCCGGAGCCGGCCCCACCCCCCGGCGT
>JBEBJC010000672.1:0-4942 GCA_040080105.1 Myxococcota bacterium | reverse complement strand
CCACCACACCGCCATCAGCTCTGCCCCACGCGCTTGCGCAACACGTCCGACGGCGGGCCATCCGCCACGATCTTGCCGTCTCTCACCCACACCACCCGCCCGGCGCGCTCCGCCACCTCGACCTCGTGGGTCACCACCACGATGGTCAGCCCCTCGCGGTGCAGCTCGTCGAGCAGCGCGAGGATCTGGTGGGTGGTGTCGGTGTCGAGCGCTCCGGTCGGCTCGTCGGCCAGCAGCAGGCGCGGCTTGGTGACCAGCGCACGCGCGATCGCCACCCGCTGCTGCTGCCCGCCCGACATCTCGGTCGGACGGTGGCTCAGCCGCTCCGCCAGGCCCACCCGGGTCAGCGCCTCGATCGCGCGCGCGCGCCGGTCGCGGGCGCTCACCCCGGCGTACACCAGCGGGACCTCGACGTTCTCCACCGCCGACAGCCGCGGCAGCAGGTTGAAGCTCTGGAACACGAACCCGATCTTCCGGTTCCGCAGCGACGACAACTTGGCGTCGGACAGGTCGGCCACCGCCTCGCCGTCGATGTGGTACTGGCCCCGCGACGGCCGATCGAGCGCGCCGAGGATGTTCATCAGGGTGGACTTGCCCGACCCCGACGCGCCCATGATCGCGAGGTACTCGCCCTCGGCCACCTCGAGCGACAGATCGTTGAGCGCGAACAGCTCCTGGTCGCCCGAGCGGTAGATCTTGAACAGGCGCTCGGCGCGGATCAGCGGGGTCATCCCAGGTCACTCCGGCCCCCGCGTACGACGCGGCTCCGAGCCGTATTGCACCGCGGGTGCGGGAGGCTAACGCGCCGCCCGCACCCGACGATCGACCGCGACCGTTCCTCACGACTGCTCACACCGGAGGGGTACAAGCGCGGGCGAGCCGGTCGACCACCTGGTCCCGGGGGACCGGCCCCTCGTCGGATCGTGACCGCACGGTGACGACCCCGGCCGCCAGATCGCGCGCCCCGACGATCACCGCGAACGGGTCGGCGCGCACCCGCGAGCGGGCGATCCGGGGCCCGAGGTTCTCGTCGTCGTCGTCGACCACCACCCGCAGGCCGGCCGATCGGAGCGCCGCCGCCAGGGCGAGCGCCTCCTCGCGCTGCGCGGGCTCCACCGGCAGGACCGCGACCTGATCGGGGGCCAGCCACGCGGGGAGCTCGGCCCCGTGCTGCTCGAGCACCACTCCGAGAAACCGCTCGACGCTGCCGAGCAGCGCCCGGTGCAGCATCACCACGTGGGGGCGCTCGCCGGAACGCGCCGCGTACCGCAGATCGAACCGCGCCGGCATCACCAGGTCGACCTGCAGGGTGCCGCACTGCCAGTCGCGCCCGAGGCGGTCGCGCAGCACGAACTCGAGCTTCGGACCGTAGAACGCGCCTCCGCCGGGGGCGAGGGCCACCTGGAGCTCCGCCACCGCCGCGGCCCGGGCGAGCCACGCCTCGGCCCGGTCCCAGCTCGCGTCGTCACCGGCGCGGATCTTCGGCCGGGTGGACAACACGACCCGCACGTCGGGGAACCCGAGCGCGCGGTAGAACGGGGCGACCGACCGGGCGAACCTCTCGATCTCGGGCACCACGTGCTCGTCGGCGCAGAACAGGTGCCCGTCGTCCTGGGTGAACTGGCGCAGGCGCAGCAGCCCGTGCAGGGTCCCGCTGGGCTCGTCGCGGTGGACCACCCCGAACTCGGCGAGGCGGATCGGCAGCTCCCGCCACGACGGGGCGCGCCGCCCGACGATCTGGGCGTGCCCGGGGCAGCTCACCGGTTTGAGCGCCGCCTCGACGCCGCCCGGGTCGGCGATCCGCATCATCCCGTCCGAGAAGTGCTCCCAGTGGCCGCTGGCCTCCCACACCGGCCGCCGGAGGACCTGCGGGGTCCGCACCTCTCGGTACTGGTGCAGCGCGAGCTGGCGGCGGACGGCCTCCTCCAGCGCGCGGACCATCGCGAACCCGCGCGGGTGCCAGAACACCATGCCGGGGGCGGCGTCCTGGAAGTGGAACAGACCGAGTCGCTGGCCGAGGGCGCGGTGGTCGCCAGGGTCGAGCTCCAGTCCGAGGACGGAGGATTCGAGGTTCGACATGGGGTGGGTCTCCAGGCTGGAGCGACCCCCGACGACCGACGACCCGCACCGCGCGAACCGCCCGTTCGTCGGGCGGTCGCGGTGTGTCTCGAGCTACGCGCACACCTCCGACGGCCCGCTGGTGCGAGTCGTCGTGGTAGTAAGGGCGGAGCGGACGTTCACGGGTAGGGGGTAGCGCAGCGCCGGCTCGGCGTCCACCCTCAGTATTCGAACGGCCGCGAGGTGTTCGACGCGGCGAACGCCTTCATCTCGGCCAACGCGGCGGCGTCTTCGGGGGCGAGCGCGCCGTCGAGCGGCAGCGCCTCCCCCTCGAGCCCGTCGGGGCCGATCCGGTAGAATTCCTCGGTCCCGCGGTTCGACACGTACTTCCGGGTGTCGGTGCGCACCGCGACCTTGTTCACGTCGTACGGGCCCGGGCCGTTCGGCCAGAACGCCTCGCTGAACACCATCGACCGCTGCGCGGGGGCCGCCGGGTCGCGCAAGTACGGCGCCAGGCTGAGGCCATCGTTGGCGCTCGGCTTCACCCCGGCCCACTCCGCGAGGGTCGGGAACAGGTCGACCACGTGCACCAGCGCGTCCGACGTGCGGCCGGGCTCGACCACGTCGGGCGACACCACCACGAGCGGCGTCCGCACGCCGAGCTCGTACGGCGAGCCCTTGCCGCCGCGGCCGGCGAGGGAGGCGTCGACCTCGTTCACCGGAGTGCCGTTGTCCGACCACACCACGATCGCGGTGGGCAGGGAGGTGTGCTGGGGCACCGCGTCGACGAGCCGCCCCATCTCGCGATCGGTCGCCATCACCACCGCGTCGAACAGCGTGGCCTCGCCCTGGGACAGCCCGGGAACCAGCTCGATCGGAGGCGGCGCGAGCGGTGAGTGCGCGGCGTTGTACGCCACCACCAGCAGCCACGGCTCGGCCATCCCCTCCATCCGCGCGATCGCGTCGTCGGTGGTCTCGGTGGTGGCGTAGGTGGTGTGCAGCGACAGGTCGCCGTTGCGGTCCTCCTGCCACAGGTAGTAGCCAGGGTCGTCGTCGGGGCGGTCGGGGCCGAGCACGTTGTCGATGTTGCCGAGCGTGCCCTCGTGCCAGCCGAACCCTTGGTCACCCGGCGCGTCGGCGGCCTGGTCCACCTCCCCCAGGAACGTGGTGAGGTGCCACTTCCCCACCAGCGACGAGTCCCACGGCGGCTCGGCGGTCGCGACCAGCTCCGGCAGCGTCACCTCTTCGTCCGGCAGCCGCGCCGGGTCGGCGTACGGGTCGATCCAGTCTCCGATCCCGTAGCGGCGTGGGTGCCGACCGGTGAACAGCGCCGCGCGGCCGGGGGAGCACGTCGGGTAGGTCCACGCGTTCTGGAACCGCACCCCTTGGGCCGCCAGCGCGTCGAACGTCGGGGTGGGGGGCGCGGGGCCGACGCCGTACGACGCGATCTTGTCGATCCCCACGTCGTCGAGCACGATCACCACCACGTTCTGCCCGGAGGTCGGGTCGCTGTCCGGGGGCGACGGGACCGGATCGGCGACACAGCCCAACAGCCACCACACCACCCGCGCCTCCCGCAATCATGCCCGTACAGCGCTCGTACTTCACTCCGGATAGAGGCGCACATGCACCCCGGCTCCGGGCTCGCCCGCTCCGACTTCTGGCTCCGCTACGAGCGGTATCCGTACCTGCTCGCGAAGATCGTGACCTTCCTGTTGGCGGGGTACGCGGTGTACGCCGGCCTGCAGGCGGTGCAGGACGTACTCACCCCGATCCTCGTGTCGCTCGCGCTCGCGTACCTGCTCGACCCCGCGGTCGACAAGTTCGAGGAGCTCAAGTTCTCGCGCACCTCCGGGATCCTCGCGTGCCTCGGCATCGGGGGCGCGAGCACCGCGCTGTTCGTGTTGTTCCTGTGGCCCACGGTCGCGCACCTCATCGCGCAGATCGGCGACGGCCTGCCGAAGGTGCTCGACCTGATCCAGAACCAGGCGATCCCGTGGGTCGACGAGACCGCGCTGCCGTGGCTCGCGTGGAACACGGGCCTGCCGGTCCCCTCCGGACTCGACCAGCTCACCGACGAGGCGGTGAGCGCGATCGAGACCCAGCTGCCGAGCCTGATGAAGACCGGCACCTCCACCTTGGGCCAGCTGTGGGGCCGCACCGGCGCGATCGTCGGCAGCCTGCTGAACCTGGTGTTGATCCCCGTCCTCACGTTCTACTTCCTGCGCGACTTCGACCACATGCGCCTCGCCGCGGTGGACTACCTTCCGCTGCACAACCGCGCGTGGCTGATCGACCGCATCGCGAAGATGGACGTGGTGATCGGCGCGTGGTTCCGCGGCCAGATCGAGGTGGCGGCGATCCTCGGCGTGCTGTACGCGATCGGCCTCGGGATCACGTTCGGGGTGGCAGGGATCGGCGCGCTCGACGGGGTCGCGATCGGGTTGCTCGCGGGGCTGTTGAACGTGGTCCCGTACCTCGGGTTCGTGATCGGGCTCGTCCTCGCGGTGCTGCTGGCCCTGCTCGACTGGGTCGGGTGGGCGCCGCTGATCGGAGTGGTGCTGACGTTCGCGATCGTCCAGGGCCTCGAGGGCTACGTGGTGACCCCGCGGGTGGTGGGCGAGAAGGTGGGCCTGTCGCCGGTGGTGGTGATCCTGGCCCTGTTGCTCGGTGGCCAGCTGCTCGGCCCGCTCGGGGTGGTGCTGGCGCTCCCCCTCGCCGGCGCGATCCGGGTGCTGTTGCCCGACCTCGCCGAGTGGTACCGCGCGAGCGACCTGTACACCGGGCAGGTCCACGCCGAGCCGGTCACCGCGGGGGCCGAGGTGCGCGGAGAGCCACCGCCGGCGCCTGTCCCCGAGCCCGCGGCCGTCTCGCAGCCCGTCCC
>JBEBJC010000671.1:0-4946 GCA_040080105.1 Myxococcota bacterium | reverse complement strand
TCCCGCGCTGCCGCCCGACGCGCGCACCATCTCGCAGAACGACCTCAAGAACGTGGTGCGAGAAAAGATCCTCCCTGCGCTGCCCCCCGAGCTCAAGGTCACGTACGTGCTCGGGTCCGACACCCCGTCCGCGCTGATCGCCACTCCCACCGCCGTGGCCGCGCCGGGAGAGCGCACGTCGTTCGCGAACTGCACCGCCGGCTTCGCCTGGAAGCTCCCGGTCTTGCCCCGCAGCTCGCCCCACCGGCGGCGATCCTGGAACGTCGACCGCGCCCACCCGAGCGCGCGTGCAGCCGCGCGCTCGGACCCGTGCTCCTGGAGGGCCGAATCGACGAGATCGCGGGCCCGCCGCCACACGACCTCCTCGGCGAGGCCGAGCTCGCGCGCGACCCGCGCGAGGCTGAACCTCGGCCGGCACAGCGCTACCGCCACCCGGTCGTCGCGGGTGTACCCGGCAGCCCGCGAGTAGAGGGGCTCGAGGTGTCGGACGTCGAACGGGGCTCCGTCCGCGCGTACCGCTGCCAGCTCGACGGCCGTCAGCAGCTCTCGTACGTTGCCCGGCCAGGAACGCTCCTCCAGCCGACGAAGCGCTTGCCGCGTGACGCCTCCACCTCGGCGAGACATGTAGTCCAACACGATGGGCTCGATGTCCTCCCGGCGCTCGTCCAGGCCGGGAACGTGCAGGCGCGCGCCGAGTCGATGCCACAGGTCGGTCCGTAGCGAGCTCGGGTCGCGCAGGGTCGCCGCGACGACCCGCACATCTACCCGCACCACCTCTCCGCCGCCCACCGGCCGGAACACCTGCTCCTCGATCCCCTTCAGCAGCCGCGCCTGGTCGGACGTGGGCAGCTCGCCGATCTCGTCCAGGAACAGCGTCCCGCGGTGCGCTCGCTGGAATGCGCCGACCCGGTCGCGATCGCACCCGGTGAACGCTCCGCGGACAGCCCCGAACAGCTCGGCGCGCAGCAGCGAGCCGTCGATCGCGCCACAGTCGACCACTTCGAACGCACCACCTCGGCCCGACGCCGAGTGCAGCGCGGCTGCGAGCCTTGTCTTGCCCGTGCCGCTCGGACCGGTGAGCGCCAGCGGGAGGCGCGAGCGCGCCAGGACCAGCGCCTCCTCCACGAGCGCAGCCATCTGCGCCGATCGGTACACCAGGCCCCCGAAGCTCGACTGCCCAGGAGGAAGCGTGGGCTGACGCTCTGGCCACACGACCATTCGACCCCCAGGTGGCCGGATAACCCGGCCGGCCCGCAACGGCGAACTCGAATTTGCCGCCACGGTGCGCAGCGGAGTGCGGAACGCGACCGGCCGGAGAGGCCGGCCACAGCGCGGCGCGACCATCCCCGGAGCGCCGAAACGCTCACTCTTGACTACGCCGAATCGGGGGTCCATCGCGGCTCGGGCGAGACAATGTCCGATGCCGTTCGCAGGCCTGTGCCGAACCTCTTGCCGAGGGGCGGTCAAAGATGACAAGGCCGCGAACCGCGATCCTCGCCTCACCGACGCCTGGGGTCTCGGCGTACGGCTACGTGATGGATCCGAGGCTGGTCCGATCGGCACCGGGAACGGCGGGACCGGGTCGACCCGGCGGGTTCGGCGTCGCGGTCACCGCCGTAGCCCGCCGACGGGGACGGTCACCCCACCATCAGGCGCTCCACCGCCGTGGCTCGCCCGGCGGAGACATCGAGCACGAGCTCCACGTGGTGGCGCACCTCCGATCCCTGGTGGGGGAACACCCGCGCGGGACCCGCGCGGCGTTGACGTACAGCACGCCGTCCTGCTCCACGTTCCACCGTCTGGTGCTCCGGTGGTGCATGTGCCCGGCGACGACCGCGAGGACGGTGCGCCCCCGGTGGCGAGCCCGGGCGATCGCCTCGGCCAGGTCGGGGTCTCCGAGGTCGATCCCCGCACGCTCCCCTGCCCGGAGCCGACGGACGGACCCGACCCAGTCGGTGCCGTCGACCGCCCGCTGCATCGCGAACGGCGCTCCGGCGCCGGTTCCGAGGCCTCGCGGTCCGTTGTGCGCCAAGAACACGATCGCTCCGTCCGACCCCGCGACCAGGGCCTCCAGTCGATCCGCCGACGCCTCGAGCGAGCCCACGCCGTGCGCCGCCTCGAGGGCCGGTGCGAACGACAGTCGGCGTCCGTCCATCGCGTGCGGACGCCCGGCGATCAACGTGACGCCGTGTCTCGGCTGCGGGTGGGCCGAGTACCCTACGACCTGGACCGGTCCAGCGCGTCCTGCAGCGCCTCCCTCCGCTGCCTCGTGCGCGCGGCGAGCCCCGGCCGGCGCGTCCACCGGTGCAGGCCTTCGAACAGGATCCCCGGCGGCGTGGTCGCGTCGTGGTTGCCGGGGATCAGCAGTGCTGGGGTGCGCAGGCGCGCGATCTGCCGCGCGGTGGCGAGCGTGTGGAGGTGGAGCCGGTCCCCGAGGTCGCCGACGAACAGGACGAGGTCGTACCCGAGGTCGTCGAGGATCTCCACGTCCCGCTGGGACCACTGACGATGGACATCTCCGATCGCGGCGATTCGCATGGGTCTCCGGGCTCGCCGTTCACGCGGCGGAGGTGATCATCGTCCGTCGTCGGGCTCCGCGCCACCGCCGAGCCCCTCGGCCAGCCGGTCGAACACCACCCGCATCCGGCGGCTGGTCCGCAGGCCGCGGTGGCTGGTCAGCCAGATCGGCACCGGGAACGGCGGGACTGCGTCGAGCACCCGGCGGACGGCGGGCTCGGCGTCGCCCACCTCCCCCATCATCACGCAGATCCCGAGGCCGTGCTTCGCGAGCTCCCACTGGACCAGGTGGTTCGCGGTGACGATCGGGAAGTTCCGCGTCGTCAGGGACAGGCCGATCCGGGCGAACCCCTCGACCATCACCGGGGTCCGGTCGAACGCGAAGAACGTGGCTCGGGACAGGTCGTCCGGGCCCGCGATCGGCCGACTGCTCCTCGCCGCCTCGGTCGCCGGACGCGAGGCGCTCGGGCTGCGGGCCGGCGCCGTCCCCCGATGGATGCGCCAGGACCCGGTTCGCCGCCTCCCTGACCGTCCCCCCCAGCGCGCCCTAAGCTCCCCGACGGAGCAGCCACTCCCAGGCCGGAACCGCTGTCACGACGCCTCCGGGCCGCTGCCATTCCGCCCGCTCTCCGCTCGTCACCACCACGGCCTCGCGGACGGACAGCTCGGCCATGGCCTCGTCGAGCGCCCGCAGCTCCCGATCCCGGGTGGCCTCGTCCTCGATCACGGCGCAGACCTGGACGAGCGCCGGCCCTCCTTCTCCGTCCAACACGAAGTCGATCTCGTACCCGTGCGCGGTCCGGTACCACGTCACGTCGCCGCCCCGCCGTCTGAGCTCGAGGTAGATCGCCGCCTCCAACAGGTGACCGGGCTCCGTCCGGGACGCGAACGCGCGCGCGAGCCCGGGATCCACCGGGTACACCTTCGTGGGGTTCGTCGCGCGTACGCGCTCCGACTCCGTGCGGATGGGTACCCGGAACCCGAGGAACGCGTCCTCCACGTGGTCCACGTACGCGTACAGCAGATCCTTGCCGACCCCGATCCCCTGCGAGCGGAGGTCCTGACTCAGCTTGTGGACGCTGAACGTCGAGCCCGGGGACGAGACGAAGCGCTGCACGATGCGCCGTAGCGCCGGCACGTTGGCATCCCCGTGGCGCTCCACGACGTCGCGCAGCAGGACGACGTCGACGTAGTCCCGGAGGACGTCCCGGCGATCCGTGAACGACAGGTTCACGACCTCGGGGAACCCGCCCACCTCGAGGTACGTATCGAGCGCGTGACCGAGGCTCGCTCGCTCTGCGGGCGTCGGAGGCCAGCGCGTCGGCGCCTCGATCCCTCGATGAACGAGCCACTCGTCGAACCCGAACGGCAGGACCTCCGTGGCGAGGCTCCGGCCGCGCAGGGTCGTCGCGATCTCGCGCGAGAGCAACCGGGCCGACGAGCCGGTCACCGCCACGCGGATCCGTCCCGAGTCGAGGATACGACGGACGAAGTGCTCCCAGCCGGGGATGGCCTGGACCTCGTCGAGGGCGAGCCACACCGGACCGGTGGCGGCGTCCGGACATCGGCGAAACCAGGCGTCGAGCAGTCCGCCCAACGTAGAGGCGTCGATGCCCATCAGACGCTCGTCTTCGAACGAGAGGTACAACGTGCGGCCGACGGGTACGCCGGCTGCGCGCTCGGCAGCGATCTCCCCGAGGAGCTGCCAGGTCTTTCCGGAACGACGCATCCCGATCAGCGCATCGGCCTTTCCCGGGATGCCACGCGTTCGGACCCGGCGCGGGGTGATGGTCGGCAGGACGCGCGCGCCCCACTCTGCCACGAGCTCGTCCCAGATCACGATCTTTCCCTCGTTCAGGGACAGTATTACTCGAATCTTTCCCTGAATGGACGACAGATCTGGTAGATCAGGTAAAAGCAAGGCAATCCGGAGCACCGATGGCGAGCGCCGAAGACGTGGAGCAGGCCGTCGAACAGTTCTTCGCGCTGCTCGAAGGCGACCCCCGGCCCCCCGAGGACGCCCTGCTCGCGCTCGCCGACGTGCTCGATCGGCTGATGGCCCTCGGCCGCCGTCCAGACTTCGCGTTCGAGGACGGCCACCCCGAACCACCGGCGACGCCGGGTGACTACCGGCGGTTCCGCGACCTCGCAGCCTCGCGGTTCCCGACGCTCGGCCTGTACAACCTGCCGCTCGACATCGCCGTCGCGGTGGGCCGCTCGTCGCTCGGGATGGGCGACGCCGACGACGATGTCGCGGACATCGCCCGCGATCTGTCGGACGTGCGGTGGGCGTTCGCGCACACGTCGGCCGCCGATGCGTTGTGGCGGTTCCATTTCGGGTTCGATTCCCATTGGGGAGCGCACGCGAACGACCTGCGCTGGTACCTGTACGCCCGGGCGCGCGATCGGTGAGGCGGTCACTGTGGCCC
>JBEBJC010000670.1:0-4952 GCA_040080105.1 Myxococcota bacterium | reverse complement strand
AGGTACCCGGTGCCGGCCGGCCGACCACACGCGCGCTCCCCGAGCACCGCCGCCTGACCCTCGATCGCGATGCGCTGCATCAGCGTGTCGTCGTCGAACGCCGACATCACCTCCGGCAGCTGTTGCGCCTGCAGCGCGTGGACCAGCTCGTGCGCGATCGTGCAGCGGAGCACGTCGGCCCGCAACGTCCCGCCAGGGTCGGCGATCGCGTCGAGGTTGTCGGCGAACACCACGATCTCGTCCGACGCCGGCAGGTAGGCGGCGAACGACGCGGCCGCCAACAGCGCGGCGGTGTCGAACGCGCGCTCGGCTGGCATGGTGCGGGAGAACTCGGCCACCAGCCGCGGGGTCTCCGAGGCGGGATCGGTGAACACGATCCGCGGCAGGTGGTCGAACCTCCGCCCAGCGGCGGCCTCGAGGTCGGGCACCAACCCCTTCAACAGCGCCCGGACCTGTCCTTCGAGCTCCAGGTCGTGCGCCGACGCCGCCGCTAGCCAGGACCACATGTCGCCCCCAGCCGTCGGGAGCGGGCTCGCGAACCCGACCCTGGGAGTGTAGGGCAGAATCGGCCGGTCCGATCGTCAATTCCGCGAGGCGTGTGCCCCTCGCCTCACCCCACGCCCCGGATGGACAGGGCTGGAGTGAGGGTTACGGGCCCACGTGACCTGGGTGATGCTGGCGGTAGCCGGGTTCGCCGCCGGGGTGGTGAACGCGATCGCCGGCGGCGGCTCGCTCGTGTCGTTCCCGGCGCTGCTGGCGACCGGGATGCCCGCGGTGACCGCGAACGCGACGAACACGCTCGCGGTGTGGCCCGGGGCGGTCAGCTCCGCCTGGGCCTACCGCGAAACGTTGCGGCAGGAGCAGCGGCTGGCGCGGTTCCTCGCGGTGCCGTCGGCGCTCGGCGGCTTGGCGGGCGGGGTGTTGCTGTGGGGGACCGACGAGCGGTGGTTCGACGCGCTCGTGCCGTGGCTGGTGCTGTTCGCGTGTGGGCTGCTGGCGGTGCAGCCTCGGCTCCAGCGGGTGGTGGCCGAGCGGACACCCGCGCACGGCGCGCCGGCGGCGATGTGGGTCGCGCAGCTCGCGATCTCGGTGTACGGCGGGTACTTCGGGGCCGGCATGGGGATCGTGATGTTGGCCGCGATGGGCGCGCTGCTCCCCACCGACCTGCAGCGTGCGAACGCGCTGAAGCTGTCGTGTGCGCTGGTGATCAACGGGGTGGCCGCCTGCTGGTTCCTCGGGATCGGCGCGGCGTCCCTTCCCCACGCCGCGTTCATGGCGGTGGCGTCCCTCGCGGGGGGCTACGCCGGCGCGCGGCTCGCCCAGGTGTTGTCGCCCGAGCTGATGCGGGCGCTGGTGGTCGGGTACGGGCTGATCGCGGCCGCCGCCCTCGCGGCCCGCTGATCACCCGGCGGCGGCCCGCTGGCCGCGCGCCACGTCGACGAACCCGGTGACCACGAGGCCCAGGAAGAAGAACCCGCCGGTCAGCAGGATCGCGGACTGCAGTCCGACCAGCGCCTGCAGCCCGGCGAGCGCCATCAGCCCGAGGATCGCCGCGGCCTTGCCGAACATCCCCCACAAGCCGAAGAACTCGCCGACCCGATCGGCCGGGGACAGAAGCGCCACCAGCGTGCGCGCGGCGCTCTGGGTCGAGCCGATGCACAGCCCCGCGAGCGCGCCGACCCCGAGGAACCACTGGCTGTCGGTCCAGCTGCTGCCGGCCGCGCGGGCGGCCGCGCCGAGCTCCGGGGTGAACCGGATCAGCACGACCGCCAGGCACCACAACACCAGGGTCGACAGGTAGGTGGGCTTGTCGCCGAACCGCCCCTGGAGCCAGCCGAACCCGAGCGCCCCGACGGTGGCGGTGAGCTGGGTGGTCACGAACATCGCCGACTGAGTCGCCGGGGTCCACCGGATCACCTGGTCGCCGTAGATGAACGCGAAGCTGATCACGATCGACAGGCCCGCCATCGAGAACGTATGGCCGACCAGGAACACCATCAGGTCGCGGAACTTCCCCGCGTGGCGCAGCGTGTCGACCAGCTGGGAGAACCCGGACACCACCGGGTTGCGGGCCACGGGCGCGGGTTGGCTCCGGTCGACCAGCAGCGCGAACGTCGGGATCGAGGCGACCGCGAACCACAGCGCGGTCACCGGGCCCGCCCACCGCGCCGCCGGGTTGTCGAGCGCGGGCGGCCCGAGGCCGAACAGCACCACCGCCGCCGAGCCGAGCCCGCCGACGTACCCCAACCCCCAGGCGAACCCGCTGATCTTCCCGAGCAGCTCGGGCGGCCCGAGGCCGGGCAGGAAGCTCGCCACGAACGACTCGCCGAGCGAAAACCCGTAGTTGCCGAGCACCACCAGCACCATCGCGAGCCCGACCTGCCCAGGCCCGACGAACCCGAGCCCGGCGGTGGCGGCCACGGTGAGCACCGTGCTGGCGAGCAAGAACCACTTCCGCTTGCCGCCGAGCTGGTCCATCGCGGCGCCGAGCACCGGCAGGGTGAGCACCACCAGCGCGTAGGACAGCGACAGCGTGACGCTCCACAGCGCGTTCCCGAGGCGGTACTCGGGGGCGTCGCCCACGATCACCTTCGGGAACACCACGGCGTAGTACACGGTGACGATCACCGTGGTGTACGACGAGTTCGCGAAGTCGTACATCGCCCAGCCGATCCGCTCCGACGTGTTCGCAGCCACCCACCCTCCGGGGTGGCAGCTTAGCCCGGCGGGCTGTATCGGAATGTGACCCCTGCTCGTCGACCGTGGGTCGACCGTGTACGGGGAGGTCGGAGGGCGCGATGGGGTGGTTCGCGGTAGTCGTGGCGTGTGGGGGAAAGTCGGGGTCGGACGACGGGTTCGAGTTCTTCACCACCGACCCGATCCAGGAGGACACCGACTCGTTCACCACCACCCCGACCGAGCCCGGGACCACCGACACCGAGGTGCCGGGGGCCCCCGACATCCGCCAGCTGACCACCGACGTAGCGCAGATCACCGAGGGGGAGTCGGTGCGGGTAACCGCGCTCGTGAGCGACCCGAACGGGGTGGGCGACGTGACCGGGGGTGAGCTGCTCGCCGAGGACGGCTCGTCGTACGGGTCGTTCGCCGAGACCGAGGTCGGTACCTACGAGCTGATCGTGTCGTGGAGCGAGCTCGACACGGCCGACCCGATCGAGTTCACCGGCACCGCCACCCGCGAGATGTTGGCCCGGTTCACCGACCGCGCCGGGCTCACGAGCCAGGCGCTGGTGTCGGTCGACCTGCGGTGCGAACACGACGCGGCGTGTGGCGGGTCGTGCGTCGACCTCACGACCGACCCCGACCACTGCGGCGGCTGCGGCGACACGTGCGCCGACGTGCCGAACGTGTTCGACGCGACCTGCTCGGCGTCGCGGTGCATGGTGATGACGACCTGCGACACCCCGACCGCGGCCGAGGACTGCACCGACGTGTGCGCCGCGTCCGGGTACGGCCCGTGTGACGACGTGGTGCTCACCGGCTCGTCGATCGTCGCCACCGGGATCGCCGACACCGAGTCGGGCACGTGCCAGACCGCGCAGTACGCGCTCACCTCGTGCACCGCGGCGATCCAGACCCAGGTGGGCGGCCCGACCAGCGCGGTGTGCTTCTGCCGCGAGTAGCTCAGCCGGCCCGGGCGGCGTCTTCAGGGGGACGGTACCCCGCGCTCGACCTGCAGCGCCAGGTCCGGCCGGCCGAGCCCGCGCAGCGCCTCGGCTGCCCGCGCCCACCCGGCGCCGTCGACCGGGGGCGGCTCGAGCCACCGCACCGCCGCCGCGTCGGCGTCGGTCCACCCGTCGAGCGCCAGCGCCGCCAGCGCGCGGCGGGCGACCGCGGGCGGGTACCCGGGGTTCAGCGCGAGCGAGTGGTCGAAGCCGTCGACCGCGCCGGCGAACGCTCCGTCGACGGCGCGCGCCATCGCCACCTTGTACCACCGGGCGAAGTGCTCGCCGGACCGGGTGACCTCGGCCTCCCACAGGGTGCGCGAGTCGCGCCAGTCGCCCACCCGGGCCGCCGAGCCGACGGCGAGCGCGAGCCCGAGCACCACGGCCGCCGCCCGCCCCGCGGCGCCGAGCCGGACCGCCGCCCACCCGAGCGCCAGGGCCGGGCCGAGCGACGCCGACAACAGGTGCCGATCCGCGGCCCAGAACGCCATCGGCGCCGCGCCCAGGAACGGCAGCTGGGGCGCGAGCCACGAGACCAGCGTCGGGCCCGCCCACCGGGGCCACCGCCACGCCGCGGCCGCCCCGACCGCGGTGGTGGCGACGCCCACCGCGATCGTCGGCCACGGGTCGGCGGGGATCGCCCGGATCGCGACCCGCGGCCACGGGACGAGCCACGCCTCGGTGAACGCGCCGTGGACCCACGCGGCGTGGGTCAGCGGCCCGTGGCGCAGCGGAGGGTGGTCCACCGGCGGGGCCCACACCGCGGCCCCGACCGCGGCGAGCACGACCGCACCGAGCCCGAGACCGCCGAGGCGGCGCGCGATCTCCCGCGGCCCGTGCGCGACCGCGAGCGCTGCGGCCAGCACCAGCGGGACGGGGAACGTGGCGGCCTTCGTGAGCAGCGCCGCCCACCCGAGCGCGGTCCCGAGGGCGACCCGGGCCGGCGACGCGGCGGGGGCGCACACCGCGTTCGCCGCCGCGACCCACAGGGCGAACGACCCGGTGTCCTTGAGCCCGGTGATCCACGCCACCGGCTCGACCCGCGACGGGTGGACCGCGGCGAGCCCGACGCCGAGCGCGGCGACCGGCCGCTCGACCCCGAGCTTGCGCAGGGCGGTGTACGAGCCGGCCACCGCGAACGCGTACGCCGCGAGGGACGCCAGGTGCACCGCCAGCGGTCCTCCGAGCGCGGCGAACGCGAGGCGAAGCACCGGGGCGTACACCTGGTCGCGCGCGGGGCCGCACGCGAGCGCCACCGCGCCCGCCGCG